>CAYJEF010000046.1:0-5411 GCA_964369125.1 uncultured Christensenella sp. | reverse complement strand
CCAGAAAATTTAGAAGATTTAGGCGTGCAATATCTAGAAGAACTGTGCAATAAAATGAATATAAAAGCAAAGATTTTTTATGAAAGAAAACAAGACGGAATAACCTTTAATGCAAAGGGCGAAAACGTGGGTCCTCTGATTGGCAAGCGCGGAGAGACACTGAATGCTGTGCAAGAAATACTCACAAATGTCGCTAAAAAAGCAGGGTTTAAGGACGAGAAAATATATTTTGACGTGGAAAATTATAAAGTAAGGCGCGAGCAATCTTTGGAAAGTTTGGCGGATAGAATGGCAAATAAAGCATTGAAGATTGGTAAGCCAATTCGCCTTGAGAGAATGAACTCGTACGAGAGAAAAATCATTCACACTGCTCTTCAAAATATGGACGGAATTTCGACAAGAAGCGAGGGTGAAGATCCAAACAGATATCTTGTAATTATTCCAAATAAACGTGCGGAAAAAATAGATAAAATCGAAAGTGGTGAAACCGAAAATATAGAGGTAAACGAAGAAGAAGCTACCGCGATGGAATAATAACTTTTTAAAAACTTTGCTTAACGGCAGAGTTTTTTTATATAAAAATACTGGAAAGATTTTCAAGTTATGGTATAATACTAGCACTATGAAAGATGAGATTGTTGCCATCGCCACCCCTTACGGCAAAAGTGGGGTGGGAGTTGTGAGAATTAGTGGAAAAAGCGCTCTTAACATTGCGCAAAAAATGTTTGTGCCAAACAAGGCGCAAAGTTTAAACGTGCCAAACAAAATGATTCTCGGCAAAATATCACTTGGCGACATTCACGACATTGGTTATTTGGTGTATTTTAAATCTCCAAAATCTTATACTGGCGAAGATGTTGTGGAATTTCAATGCCACGGCGGGATTGTGGTGACTCAAAAAATAGTTGAAACCGCTATTTCAAAGGGAGCAAGGTTGGCAGAACCCGGTGAATTTTCGAAGCGCGCATTTCTAAACGGCAAACTAACACTTGATAGAGCCGAGGGAGTAATTGACACGATAAATGCTGAAAGTGAGAGCGAACTAAAGGCGAGTAGTGAACTTTTGCGGGGTGAACTTGCAAAAAGAACCAGCGCTATGCAAGACAAATTGACGGACGTGTTAAGCGAAATCGAGGTTAATCTTGACTATCCGGAGCATGACATTGAATATAAGACTAAAGAAAATTTTCAAAACGAGCTAAATGCCGTTAACAGCGAAATTTTGGAACTATTGGCGACTGCAGAGCGTGGCAAACTTATCAAAAACGGTGTGAATGTCGCTATTGTGGGTAAGACAAACGTGGGTAAAAGCAGTTTATTAAATACACTTTTAGGTTCAGAGGTCGCAATTGTCACAGACATTGCTGGCACGACGCGTGATGTGGTGGTGGGGGGTCTTGAATATAAAGGAATGAAGTTTAATTTCCTTGACACTGCGGGGCTTAGGGAAACCAGCGATTTTGTTGAAAACATTGGCATTGAGAAAACAAAACAGACGACAAAAAGTGCCGACATTGTTTTGCTTGTTCTCGACAATAGTATTGAATTAGAAGCGCAAGACGAGGAAAATTTGAGACTGACCGAGGGTAAAAATAGGCTTGTTATTTTAAACAAAAGTGACTTGCCAAACAAGGTGAATTTTGCGGGCGAATACATTAAAGTTAGCGCAAAAAAAGGCATAAATATCGAGCAATTAAAGGAAAAAATCTATCAAATGGCGCTTGGTAGCGACAACATAAACACTAGCCTAATTCTCACAAACATTCGACATGTAAACGTTTTATCGCAAGCGAGCGAAATGCTAAAGAAAATTATTTTGCAAGTGCTGTCTATTCCGCTTGATTGCACAGCGATGGACATAAAAGAAGTGTGGGAAAAATTGGGCGAAATTACGGGCGAGACGGTTAGCGAAAGCATTATTGACAGAATATTTTCGAAGTTCTGTTTGGGGAAATAAAATGGAAAAAATTTACGACGCAGTGGTTATTGGAAGTGGGCACGCGGGGTGCGAGGCGGCACTTGCGCTGGCACGACTAGGCAATAAAACATTACTCACGACGCTGAATCTTGACAACATCGCTTTTTTGGCGTGCAATCCGTCCATTGGAGGAACGGCAAAAGGGCAACTCGCCAGCGAAATCGACGCACTCGGCGGGGAAATGGGCGTTAATACCGACAAAAATATATTGCAACTGCGAATGTTGAACACTGGCAAAGGAGTTGCGGTGCAGAGTCTTAGGGCTCAAGTGGATAAGCACGCGTATCACAGAGAAATGAAAAATGTGCTCGAATCTCAAACAAACTTGTTTATTCGGCAGTGCGAGATTGTGGAGATTTTGACGCAAGACGAAAATATTATCGGCGTGAAAGATGCGTTTGGCGAAGTAATTTTGTGTAAAACAGTGGTCGTTTGCACGGGTGTATATATGGAAAGTCGCGTCATTATTGGCGATTTTACAAGAGATCAGGGTCCAAACGGGTTTGTGAATTCACACGGTTTGTCGCGTAGTTTGGAAAAACTTGGATTTGAAATTTTGCGTTTTAAAACAGGCACCCCTGCACGCGTGCTTTCTAGTTCCATTGATTATTCGCAATTTGAAGCCCAACCTGGCGACGAGGATATTCAGTCTTTTTCGTTTATCACGCGTCACAAAATTAAAAATCTGAGTATGTGCTATCTTGGTTACACTAACGAGAAAACTGCTGAAATAATTCGCAAAAATATTGACAAAGCGCCACTTTTTAGCGGAGTAATTAAGGGAGTTGGTCCGCGTTATTGCCCTTCCATTGAGGATAAAATTTTCCGTTTTGCAGATAAAGAGCGTCATCAAATATTCCTTGAGCCCGAGGACAGAACTGGAAATGAAATTTATGTGCAGGGGTTCAGTTCGTCTATGCCAGTTGGCGTGCAAGAACAAATGTATAGGAGCGTCAAGGGTTTTGAAAATGTTCAAATTCTAAGGAACGCTTATGCCATTGAATATGATTGCATAAATTCGCTGGAACTATTGCCAACACTGGAAAGTAAGCGTATTTCTGGGTTATTTTTTGCGGGACAAATTAACGGGACCAGCGGATATGAGGAAGCGGCGGCACAGGGCATCATCGCCGGCATCAATGCAGGTAGAAAACTTGGAGGACAAACTCCACTAATTTTGGGGCGGGACGAAGCCTACATTGGAGTTTTGATTGACGACCTTGTGACAAAAGGCACGAACGAACCATACCGAATGATGACATCGCGCGCGGAATTTCGCCTTAAACTTCGCCAAGACAACGCGGACATTCGCCTGACACAAATTGGGCGCGACATTGGGCTTGTTACAGACGAACGCTATGACATTTTTACTAGAAAATTAAAGCAAATAAAGCGAGTAAAAAAGGAACTTGTTTTAAGCCTCCCAAGTCGTGAAGTAAAAGAATTTTTGAATGAACACGGTGAGAGTTTTGGAAATATAATATGTAATGCAAAAGAGTGTTTAAAACGCACAAACATTACTATCTTAGACGTTAAGAACAAATTCAAATTGTTTAAAAACATTTCAAAAAGTGTTCTTTCATACATAGAAACGGAAGTGAAATATGAGGGGTATTTAAGGCGTCAGGACAGCATGATTGCACAGATGAAGAAGAGCGAAGACGTGAAACTCGACGCAAATTTCGACTATGAGCAAATTAAAGGTCTACGGGTGGAGGCGCGCCAAAAACTGAGTAAATTCAAACCACTAACTCTCGGTCAGGCTTCTAGAATTAGCGGGGTATCGCCAGCGGACATATCTGTTTTAACGGTTTACCTTTCTATGAAGCACAAAGGAGGGCATGGGCAATGAGTTTTTGCGAAGAGTTAAATGATATTTTTACGACTAATGGCGTTTTATTGACGCAAAATCAACTATCTCAGTTTGAAGAATTTTATAAAATGCTCGTCGAGACAAACAAAATGACCAATTTAACGGCGATAATCGAAAAGCGCGATGTGTTGACTAAGCATTTTCTCGACAGCGTTTTACCCGCAAAATTTATCCCTCAAAAATCAAGAGTCATAGACATTGGGTGCGGGGCGGGATTTCCTAGTATTCCACTTAAAATCTTGCGACCAGACCTACACTTTACTCTCGTTGACAGTGTGCAAAAGAAACTAAATTTTGTTCAGGAGGTTTGCGACAGATTGCGACTTTCTGACACTCGTGTTTTCCACGCACGCGCCGAAGAATTAGCGCACAAAGCCGAATTTCGCGAGGGTTTTGATATATGCGTTGCGAGAGCGGTTGCGGAACTGAGCACACTTACAGAATACTGCTTGCCGTTTGTGAAAGTCGGCGGTTTTTTTCTTGCCTATAAATCACAAATTGTGCAAGACGAAATAAATATGGCTTATGTCGCGATAAAAACTTTAGGTGCTAAACTTGAAGTTGTAGAGAATTTTAAATATGAGAACATAAATCGCTCTGTCGTCGTTTTTAAAAAAGTATCGGCAACTCCACAAAAATTTCCGCGAGATAAAAACAAACCGCGCCTAAATCCTTTAAAATAACATAATTTCTAAACTATTAGTTGTGCGAATACGGCAAAATTGATAGTTTTTTTATTTTATCTTTGCTATAATACTGATAGATAGGTGAATTATGGGAAAAATTATTTCTTTTGCAAATCAAAAAGGCGGCGTTGGGAAAACCACGACGTGCATCAATCTTTCGGCATATTTGGCATTTCTTGGCAAGAAGATTTTGGTCGTGGATATGGACCCTCAGGGCAACGCGACGAGCGGACTGGGCGTCAATAAATCGCAAAAAATCAAAACGCTTTATGACGCAATAAACGGCGAAGAAAAGGTTGCTGACGTGATTCAAAAGACAAATTATGCTAACCTTGACATTATTCCCGCGACGGTTGATTTGGCGGGTTCGGAGATTGAACTCGTGTCTATGCGTGAGCGCGAAAATGTCGTCAAAAGCATACTGCTAGAAGTGAGTGATGAATACGATTATATTCTTATCGATTGCCCACCTTCGCTGGGGTTACTCACCGTCAACGCACTAACGGCGTGTAATTCGGTGGTTATCCCAATTCAGTGCGAGTTTTTTGCACTTGAAGGGCTTAGTCAACTTATGAACACTATTAAACTCGTCAAAAAACACTTGAACCCAGCGCTAGACGTCGAAGGCGTTATACTCACGATGAAAGATAACAGATCAAACCTAATTCAGCAGGTCTCACAGGAAATCCAAAGATTTTTTGGCGAGAAAGTCTACGAAACTGCCATTCCACGAAGTATTCGACTCGCCGAAGCCCCAAGCCACGGACAACCAATTTCTTCTTATGATGCAAAGAGCAAGGGAGCAGTGTCTTATTATGAACTGGCAAAAGAATTTTTAAGACGAAATAAAGATAGTTATAAAAACATAACTAAT
>CAYJEF010000045.1:0-5489 GCA_964369125.1 uncultured Christensenella sp. | reverse complement strand
TAATACGCAAAACATAATATAATGGAAAGACAAAACAATTTCTATTTAAAAAGAATTATTGGAGGGAAAATGAAAGTATATGTAAAAAACAAACTCTTTACTTTGACGGGCAGTTCGCAAGTTTTGGACGAGAACAAAAACCCAGTGTATTTTGTCAAAGGAAAATTTCTAAGCATCTTGCACAAAAAGAAAATTTATGACGCAAACAAAAATCTTTTATATCTAGTTCGCAACAAATTTTGGCGATTTATTCTCCCAAGTGTGTTTGTATTTTCCGCCGACGGCGAGAAAATTTGCCGAGTGAAACGCAAACTGAACCTTGCCACGAACTTTGTTATCGAGGGACACAAAGACGAAATCACAATAGACGGCAGTTTTTGGGGTCTTCAAATGACCATAATGCGAAACGGTCAGCAAATTGGCACACTAAGGCGCAATATCACCATAATTGCGGATAGTTTTGAACTCGAGGGAGACGAGGCGGACATTCCATTTCTCGTTGCGCTTGTCATTGCCATCGACAACCTAAGTGACAGAACGCGTCGTCGCAGTTTCTCTTAATTCCCTTGCATAAAACCACAAAAAACAAACAAAAAACAGACCAGATTTGGTCTGTTTTTTGTTTTATTAAATCATACTCATTGCCAGCAGTCCAATCAGCGTTCCCACCAGCAAAATCCACATAACAAGTTTTGTATTCTTCAAAATTTTCAGTCGCTTCAAACCCACTTTGTCAACTTCGCACATGTTGGCGACTTCAGTCACTTCGCACTCCGTTTTCACTTCTGCGCAAGGTCCCCCCGGCATTGATAGAAGACCAATATTGATTACACCGTTTTCGCTTGATAGTTTGACATTGCCCTCATACAAAATCTTCACACACTTTTTTGGCAAACGATAGTCCAAAATTCCAAAAAGACTAATTATAAAGAAGAAAATGCCGTATATGAACCAAAATCGAGATTCTATTTCAAGGAGCGACTTAATCTTGATATTCACGCTCTCCTTGTCTGTAATTTCGGTGTGTTCAAATGAGCCAAATTTGTTCTTCTTCGCATTTATTTCTTTGTCGTCAATTAAAATAATTGGATTAAATTTGCCAAGACCTGTGATTTTTACGTTTAAACTTTTCATATTAAATTGCTCCTAAAACGCCGACCGCTACCAAGATTGACACCACGATAATAATGCCAGAAAACACGATGCGCCACCACGACTTTTGCCCTTTATACATTGACAAACAAACAATTGAAAGCGCCGCCGCCACCGCCGAAACAATCCCAACAGTGGGCACGTATGCTAAAAGTTTTGTTATAGTGTCTGACGACCCGTTCACCCAATCGAAGTAGTTTGGATTGTTAATTAAATACAACCCAAATGTGAAAAGCACGGGAATAATCATAATTATAATAATGACGGCATACACGAGGAAATACAAAAATCCCGCCACCATCAGCACCAACCCCACAAGCGAAATGTTCGACAAAATTATACCCAAATGGTTCAGTTGCATATTTGCGATTCTTTTCTGTTCCATAAAAAACCTCGCTTCTATTTTTTTATTATATCAAATATTTCATAAATTTCAAATAAAAAAGTGCATTTTGATATTGTCACCAAAAAACCGTATCAAAAGCACGCAAATTTATGTTTATATTTGCCTAAACTCACGCAAATATTGTATAATATAAAATAAATTTTGTCTGCTACGAGGTGAAAAATGTTTTTGTATTTAATGATAATTTTTGCTTCTGGAATAATAGCGTCGGTGCTAAATGTCCTTTTTGCGCAAAATCTAACGCAAATGTCGGGGACTATGCTTGTCGTTTTTGTGTGGTTAGCCATACTTATTTCTTTTGCCATAGACGGGATTGTCGCGTTTCTTCTGCGCCAAATTCCAGCGAACAAAATTCGCCACTATTCAAAGTTTTTTAAAACTCGCAAGTTTGAAAAAAATTTATATAACGCTTTAAAGATACGCAAATGGAAGGACATAATTCCCGAACTCGGCGGAGTGCTAAAATATTTCGACAAGAAAAAATTGCAAGAGAATGCAGACTCCAAATATATGCTCACGTTTATAAAAGAGACGTGTTACGGCGAACTTATGCACATTGTTGCAATCTTCACGGCGCCACTACTTCTCCTAATTTTGCCACATAATATTATTTTGACGGTTCTTTTGCCGATAATGATTGTAAACATTTTTCTGCAAATTCCGCCAATTATGGTTCAAAGATTCAACAGACCAAAACTATTTATGGCATACACTCGCCTTTTAAAATCCGAAAGGGGAAATACCCAAGAAAGCGCAATTCAAAAAGCAACAATTCAATTTGATATAACTAATACATAATATATTATATATACATAAAGGGAACAACAAATGAGAAATTTTGAGATTTGTGCGGACAGCACTTGCGACTTTTATAGTGACGAGATAAAACTTGCGGAAATTTTTGTCGCACCTTTGGAATACACACTTTCGCACGGCAAGGAATTAAGCGTTCACACCGACGACTTTAAAACAATGCAAGAATACCTTGATTTTTATCACAAACTTCGCAGTGGAGTAGTCGCCAAAACTTCCATTTTGAATGTAGAGTCGCATATCGAATTGTTCACCAAAATGGCAAAAGCGGGCGTAAAAAACGCACTGCATATCTCGCAAGGTTACGGGCTCAGCCCCACTCTTGACAATGCAAACACCGCCATTATACAGGTCAAAAAACAATTCCCCGACATAAACTACGTTGCTATTGAGAGCAATTCCACCACCGCGGGCGAAGGTCTTCTCGTGCGTGTTGCCATTAAAATGCGCGACGAGGGTAGAACCCTAGAAGAAACCGCATTGAAAATAAATGAAATCAAACATTTCGTGCAACATTTCATATTAGTAAGCGACCTAAATTTTTTGGCGCGTGGCGGGCGAATTCCCAAAACTTCTGCCGCAATAGGCACAATGCTTCAAATAAAACCAATCATCGAGTTTGGCAGAGACGGCAAACTCAAAATTTGCAAAAAAGAAATAGGGCTTAAAAAGGCTATGCGTTCCATAGTCGGCGATTTCGCAAAATTCACTTTAAACGCCGAATTTCCATATATTGCAATCGTCCACACCGACAACGAAAGCACCGCAAAGGAACTTCAAACACTCCTTCGTGAGAAATATGGCGTCAATCCCGAGATTCGCATAATGGGACCAATCATTGGCGCCCACGTTGGACCCAGCGCCGTCGCCTACACGTTTATCAGCAACGAGCAAAGGCAATACGAATGAAATGCACCGATTGCCCAAGGCATTGCGAAACTTCCACTCCTTTTTGCGGGAAAATTTCGGGCAAAATCCGCATCGGTAAAGCGGTAAAGTTCTTCCTTGAAGAACCAATTATTTGTCCAAAAGATACCGGCTGTGGCGCGGTGTTCTTTTCCTATTGCTCGCTAAAATGCGTTTATTGCCAAAATTACGAACTATCAAAAAACTCCGTTGGTCGTGACATAACAAAAAGCGAACTCACAAAACTACTTAAAATGATAGACAATTCAAACGTCGAAAATATTGACCTTGTGACCCCCACGCACTACACAGGAGCAATCCTTCGCGCGCTTAAAACCGCAAAGGTCAAAAAGAGCGTCATTTGGAATTCGTCTGGCTACGACACCGCCGAAAACATACGAAAAATGAGAGGTCTTGTCGATATTTTTTTGTTCGATGTCAAATATTTTGACGACAATCTTGCCCTAAAATATTCGAAAGCGAAGAACTATTTTGCTACCGTCATCTCTGCCATAAAAACCGCCCGCGCCCTTGCCCCCGACGTCATAGAAAATGGCGTTATGAAAAGGGGAGTAATCATTCGCCACCTTGTTTTGCCTACCCATATAAACGATAGCAAAAAAATTTTTGACGAGATTTCTCGCGAAATTGGCACCGACGTCTACGTCAGCCTAATGAGTCAATATACCCCAATAAAAGACATTGATTGTGCATATGCGCATCTAAACAGACCGCTTAAAAAACTCGAATATTCTGCCGTTGTCCAGCACATCAAAACCCTCGGCTTTAAAAAGGGTTACATTCAAGAAATGTCCAGCGCCACCTGCGACTATGTCCCAGAGTTTAACGGCGACATTTTTTTGCAATTTGAACCTTACCCCACCACATAAAATTTCTCAAAAAAATATTTAATATTGACACTTGTTTTGCTGTGTGGTAAAATTTCATTATCATAAGAAAAGTGTGCAAAAAAGTGAGGGTAACTTTATGTTTTGGGATACGTTTTTGAGTGTTCTTGGCGTCATTGGCATCGTTGCCGTGGCTGCGTTTGTAATAGTTTTTTTGTCCGACCTGTTTATCACCATTGTTGACGGCACCAACGGCATTTTTTTCAAACGCCACAAGAAAATTGTCCACACCCAAGACACAAGGGTCATAAAAAAACCCGTTCTTCTAGATAAACCCGTAGAAACCTTAATGGCTCCAAAAGAAGACGTGGAAGAGGAAGAAGAACTTGACATAGAAAAAGCAACCCAAGAAGAAGAAGAAGTCCGCCGTTTAAATTTGCAAAGGAAAAACCTTGTCTCAAAGCGTAGCGCCATTTTGCCAGTTAAAGAGCAAGAAGAAGACGACGAACTCGGCGAAGACGAAGAAGAGGAAATAGACGACGAAGACGACGAAATAATTGACAATACTCCCGCTTCTTCAAACGAAGAAATGATTGACGAAATCACAAACGAATATAAAAAAATGCAATCACAGCAAAAACCCGCCGTCACCACCGAGAGTTTTACAAAAGACCTCGAACGCGAGAAACTTTCAAAAGAAATTGAAGAACTAAAACGTCAAATCGCCGAAGCAAACGAGATTATTAGCGCTCTTCAAAAAGCGCAAGAGACGCCAAAATCCTCTGCTTTTAAAGCAAAAGAAGAGACAATCGAAATCCCAGCAGGCGCAAAAGAAGAACTCGAAAACCGTCTTGAAGTTCTGCGCACCCGTCTCAAAGACACCGAAAAAGAACTCTCCCAAAACCGCAAAGAATATATACCTCTTAAGCGCGTCAGCAAAACGCTTACGTCCGACAAAACCAAACTCAGGCGCAAAGAAGCCATCGTCGCAAAGCAAAAAGTAATGCTCTATGGCGTGAATAACTATGTGGACATCGACGAGCAAAAAGCGAAGAAATTAAGCGAAGAACTTGACCTCCTCGAAGGCCTGCGCCTCTCTGTGCAACACTGCGAGGAAGTTATGACTAAGAACCTCGACCGCTTCCCAATTTTAGAGCGAGTCAACGACATTTTGACCAAAAATCAAAAGGACCTCAAAGAGGACATAAAAACACTTGAAGAGCAACTAAAAGCCTACGAAACCGCCACAAACGTCGAGAGCGACATGGGTGACGAAACTGCAGACAACGAATAATAAAAACTAAAAATGAAAAAAAACACCGAGATAAAACTTTGGTGTTTTTTGTTTTGTGTGCTAAAATTAT
>CAYJEF010000044.1:0-5665 GCA_964369125.1 uncultured Christensenella sp. | reverse complement strand
ATTGTGTAGAGTATATCTATTAAACTTGTTTCCATCATATATATTTGATTATTTATAAAATATTTTTGATAATAGTCAAGTTTAAATAGAACGTCAAATACATACATTATTTCTCTAAAACCAAAGAGACAAATAATTGATAGTATAACAAAAAATAATATTGTTTTCCAATTTAATTTTAAAATTTTTAAAAAAATTAAACCAAAACACAAGATTGCACTGCTATGGAATGCAAAAGCAAGAAGAGTTAGGAGAATAAACCATATATAATTATTTTTAAAAAGACTTACTATTGCAACGGCAACAAGTGACATAGCAATTATTTGTCTGTATGCAGATAAACTTTGTGCATAGGTTCCAAGAGCAATATACAAAAAGAAAGACATGGTTTTATCTTCTGAAAAATTGTCAATAAAGTATTTGAAACAAAAAGTGGTAATTAACGCGATAGTGAGTTGTAAAAAAATATAATTCAGTTTAAAAAATGCAAGAATAGAATTTAAAAAAACATAGCCGATTTCAAAACCATTTGGATTGTAACTAAATAATTGTATTTCCCCGCTTTTTAAACTCTCATAATATAAAAAATAGTTGCCTGTGTCTAGTCCGACTTCAATTGATTTAAAAGTGGTAAAAAATATCAGCGCAAATATAACAAGAAATTTTCCGCCAATCAAAAAATCAAGAAATGCATTGTATTTCTTCTCTCTTTTGTTACCTCTCCCTATAATTAAATGTTTTTCTAGGAGTTTTTCCACAGCAGTATTTGCAATGACAAGCAAGACTAAAAGTGTGTATACTAACAATTTTCCTCCATATTATATTGGTTTTTGTTTTTAAAATATTTTAGCATAAGCTACTAATTATGACAAATAAATTTGATTGTGGTGTATTATTAAAGTTATAAATAATATCTTATACTTTAGGTTTTGTTTTTTGTTAGTGTGATGAAAAAGGTGGGGTAGGTTTGGTTGGAGACACTTAGGATTGCGTCAAGGTTGTCGTCGGTGGCGGTTTTGTTGTTGTGTAGGGCGCCACATTTTTCGCATTTGTATTGGATTATGAGCCCTTTTTGGTTGGTGCTAGTGATGCCGACAGGGGTCATAAGTCCTTTGCATTCGTTTTGTCTGTCTCCGGGAAAGTTGTCGACGTGCAAAGACGTCAAACACTTGGGGCAATGATCGCGCGAGGTGTAGCCGAGATTTTTGACATTTGCACCACAGCGAACGCAAACAAAACTAGCGTCATTTTTTGTGAAATTTCTTACCATTTATTCCTCAATTTTTATGTTTTTTTTGTAATTATAGTGAGAACATTATTTATTATAGACAAACTAAGTATAATAAATTTTATGTGGGAGCGAGATAAAAGAGGGTGTGTTAAAATTATGTCAAATAAAAAAAATAAGCGATATCGATTGAATAAAATTTTAGAGGTTTACATTTAGGCGAATTGGGAGAGGTAGAGCTTCGCATAGAGTCCACCTGTTTCAAGAAGAATTTTATGATTGCCCGTTTCCTTGATTTCACCATTTTCCATATATATTATGAGATCGGCGTTTTTGATTGTAGAGAGGCGGTGGGCGATAACAAAACTCGTTCTGCCCTTTGTGAGAGCGTCCATAGAGCGCTGAATGAACATTTCGGTGTAGGTGTCGACAGACGACGTTGCTTCGTCAAGAATGAGCATTGGCGCGTCCTGCACCATGGCGCGCGCTATTGTCAGCAGTTGCTTTTGCCCAGACGACACAGTAACAGCGTCGTTTAGCATAGTGTCGAGTCCGTGAGGGAGGGTGGAGACGAAGTGTTCGAGCCCGCAGTTTTTAACGATTTCGAGAAGTTTCTTGTCGCTGACGTTGTTTTTCCCATAGCAAAGATTTTCGCGCAAAGTTCCCTCGAACAGCCATGTGTCTTGGAGCACCATACCGAACAGTGCGTGAGTCTCTTCGCGGGTCATATCACGAAGATCGACGCCGTCGACGAAAATTGCGCCACTGTCCAGTTCGTAAAATCGCATAAGTAGATTGACAATAGTTGTCTTGCCAGCGCCCGTTGGACCGACAATAGCAATTTTTTGCCCAGATTTAATTTTGACGGAGAAGTCTTTAATGATTGTCTTGTCTTTTTCATAGCCAAAAGAGACATCTTTAAACTCGACGTTGCCTTTGACTCGGCGGATTTTTTTCTTCTTTATTTCACTTTCGAGTTCTTCTTCTGAAAGAAAGTCGAACACGCGCTCTGCCGACGCAATAGCGGACTGAAAACCCGCGAACGCTTTGGCTATCTGCCCTATGGGGGAAGAGAGCAGGCGGACATATAAAATGAACGCGACGACGACACCAAAACCGATGGTGCCATTGAATGTGAGGACGGCGCCTACGATACACACCGCGACATAGCCAAAGTCACTGATGAAAGTTATCATAGGCATCATAAGACTGGACAAAAATTCCGCCTTGAAGTTTTCTTTGCGGAGTTTTTCATTACTTGCCTCGAAAAGTAGCATACCTTGTGCCTCGGCGTTATATGTCCTAACGATGTTTTGCCCAGCGTAGTATTCCTCGATATGCTCGTTCATTTTGGCAAGGCTCTTTTGGCGTGCTTCGAAATATTTTTGGGATTTTGACATAACAAGACCCATAAGCATAAAACTTATAAAAGTAGCGCCAATAGCGACAAGTGCAAGAATCCACTGCGTCACAAAAGTCATTATTGTTGCGCCAATTATCATAGTGAGCCCCGAGATTAGTGACCCCAGTTGAGAGTCAAACGACTGCGAGACGGCGTCCACGTCGTTGGTCATACGTGATAGTGTGTCTCCGTGGTTATGCGTGTCGAAATATTTGAGTGGTAAGCGGTCAATTTTGGAGTTTATTTCACTGCGCATCTTTTTCGTGACACGGCAAGACACGGTGACCATAATAAAATCTTGGACGTAACCGAGAATCATTATTATTCCAAAGATTATAATAAGACCGATTGCTATGCTGGCGACGGCGGGAAGGTCGATATTTATGCCGAACATACTTATGCCACTCTCTATAATAGAGACGAGGTCGGACATTTTGTTTGGCGCTAATACTGAAAGCACACTGCCCGCCACCGCACACGAGAGCGAGATTATAATTGGGAGCCAATATTTTTTGCAATATGACAATAGGTCTTTGATTGCTTTTTTTGCGTTGTTTGGCTTTATGGGGGCGCTAAATCTTGGTCTAGGCATTTTCCAGTTCCTCCGTGCTAAGTTGACTTTTGGCTATTTCCAAATAACTTGGGCAAGACTGCAAGAGTTCTTTGTGTTTGCCCATTCCGACTATTTTACCGTCCTCTACGACGATAATTTTGTCGGCGTCTTTTATTGTGCCAATGCGCTGGGCGACAATGACACAGGTGGCACCTTTTAGGTCACGCTTGAGGGCTTTACGAAGGTTTCTATCCGTAGCATAGTCAAGCGCCGAAAATGTGTCGTCAAATATGTAAATCTCGCTCTTTCGTGCCACGGCGCGTGCTATCGAGAGGCGTTGCTTTTGCCCGCCCGAAAAGTTGGTGCCGTTTTGCGCGACGTGTTTTGTGAGGTCGTCGGTGCCAATAAAATCGGCGCTTTGTGCGATTTCAACGGCACGCTTAATCGTCTCGTCGTCGGCGTCGTTGTCGCCAAAATTGATGTTAGAGCGAATGTCTCCGCTAAAAAGTGTTGGCTTTTGCGCGACATATCCAAGTCTCTTATTAAGTTGTGCTTTAGTGTATTCTTTAACATTGTGACCGTCCACGAGAACACTTCCGCTAGTAGCGTCGTAGAGCCTAGAAATTAGGTTTATTATGGTTGATTTGCCACTGCCCGTCACGCCGATTAGCGCAACAGTTTCGCCAGAGTTTACGCGAAAATTTATGTCTTCAATGACGTTTTCGTGTGCATCTGGATATTTAAACGACACATTTTTAAACTCTATAGTACCGATTTCTTCGGTTTTTTCGACGCCATTTCCGTCCACAATACTATTATTTGTGTCTAGCACTTCACCAATTCTTCGGGCTGAGACGAAGGCTCGCGGAGAGAACATAAAGACCATAACAAGCATAATGAAGGCAAACAAAATCTTGATGCCATAGAAGATAAATACAACCATATCCGAGAACAATCCCGCCACCTGCAAAATACTGGCGCTACTGATAATAACGGCGCCTATCCAATAGATTGCGAGCCCTAGTCCATTGCCGATGCCGTTCATAATGGGGTTTAGAAACGACAGTGTCCTGCCCACAAAAAGGTTTGTGTTTGTGTATTCGTCGTTGGTTTTCTCAAACTTGTTTGTTTGATAGCCTTCGGCGTTGAAAGCGCGGATAACTCGCACGCCTGTGAGGTTTTCACGCGTGGCTTGGTTTAAGTTGTCGGTTAGTTTTTGCATTTTTTTAATTCTGCCAAGAACGCATATGGCGACAATGGTGATAAACAGCAACATTCCCGCCACTGCGACGCCTGTTGCGAGCGTCCATTGCCACTGTTTGCCAGAAATTTTAACAATCGCCCACACTGCCATTATTGGCGCTCTAACAAAACTTTGAAGCCCAAGTGCCAAAAAAGTTTGGACGTGTCGAACGTCGTTTGTAGTGCGGGTTATAAGCGACGCGTTGCTAAATTTATTTATTTCCGCCATGGCAAAATTTTGCGTTTTTATGTAAAGCATTGCACGAAGCCTGGCAGAATAATTTGACGCAAGGCGAGTGATAAAATATGCCGTGATAAAACTGCAACCCATACTGGCAAGCGCGCAAAGAAGCATATATAGTCCGTTAAGCCAAATATCGCTCATGGTGCCATAGACTTGACCATATTCAGCAATTCGAGTGATTATGCTCATATAGTCCGGAATTTTCAGGTCCAGCCATATTTGAAGAACGATAAATACGGTGCCGACGGCTAGATATCCCCATTCGGCGGGACGTATGTGTTTTAAGAGTTTGAACATAAGAAAGTCTCCCCTTTATTTGTGCAACATAAAACAAGTGCTGTTTTATATTAAAGCATACAACTATTCTATTATATATTGCAATAATAAATTATATTTTTTATTATTTTACTTTTTGTTTTTAACAAAATTGTATGATAATTTGCTTTAATTTGGGGAGATTTAACTACACAATTTGGGTAAGGCTAAGGTTGGCGCTGGGACCGCCGATATTAACAACTGGAACTGCTGCCGCCGTCGCCATAAGCGTGACAAATGTGCCAGCAGTAAGAGCAATTATTGCCGTGCCGTTCGTGCCTGCACTGTTACTGATTGCACGCTGTGTGCCGAGGACAGGGACGCCGTTTATCGCGATGTATATATTATTGCCCGCCACCGCTTCTGGTGCCGTGTTTACGCCATATGCCACAAGGTAAGTGCCGGTTGTGGGGATAAAAACACTGTCTGTAACGACGGCAAGGTTATTTGCGGTGATGGTGCTAGAGAGAGCGACGGGGACGCCTGTCGTGACGACTTGTGCTGGGGACTCGAAGAAACTGCCAAAGGTGTTGAGCGCAGGACCGGCAGGACCTGTTGGACCTGTTGGACCCGTTGGACCTGTGGGACCCGTGGGACCTGTTGGACCCGTGGGACCTGTGGGACCCGTTGGACCGCGCGGTCCAGGTACCCCTTGTGGGCAACTAAAATTCGTGCCAGGAC
>CAYJEF010000043.1:0-5711 GCA_964369125.1 uncultured Christensenella sp. | reverse complement strand
GGAACAACTGCAAGGTGGGAAAGTTCCGCTGGACCTTTGCTACAACGTCCAAAACGGAAAACTAGTAAATCTTGACGATATGCCATTTTTCAAAAATCAGCGCCGTTTGGTACTTCGCAACTGCGGACTTATTGACCCCTATAGCATTGAAGAATATGTTGCTCGCGACGGCTATTTCGCCTTAAAAAAGTGTCTAGAAAAACTTTCGCCACGGGAGATTATCGAGATTGTGAAACAGAGCGGGCTTCGCGGGCGTGGCGGTGGCGGATTTCCTACGGGCAAAAAATGGGAGATGACTGCGGGAAATGACGCTGACCAAAAATATGTGTGTTGCAACGCCGACGAGGGTGACCCGGGCGCGTTTATGGACAGGTCAATTTTGGAGAGCGACCCGCACAGTGTCATCGAGGCTATGATAATAGCAGGATTCGCAGTGGGTGCAACTCACGGCTATATCTATGTTCGCGCCGAGTATGCCCATGCCATTGAAGTTTTGAAAGTGGCACTAGAACAAGCGCGCGAGTTTGGCGTTCTCGGCAAAAACATTTTTGGGAGTAAATTTAACTTTGACATTGACCTTAGTTTTGGCGCGGGATTGTTTGTGTGCGGGGAAGAAACGGCACTTATGCGGAGCATTGAGGGAGAGCGCGGAGACCCGCGTCCACGACCACCATATCCAGCAAAAAGCGGTCTATTTGGCAAGCCAACGCTCCTAAATAATGTGGAGACTTTTTCGAATATTCCGCAAATAATTTTAAACGGCGCCGAATGGTTTTCGAGCATAGGCACCAGTGGTTCCAAAGGAACGAAAGTGTTTTCACTTAGTGGCAAAATTAAAAATACGGGACTTGTTGAAGTCCCTATGGGCACGACCATTCGCCAGATGATTTTCGACATTGGCGGTGGAATTTTGAATGATGCAAATTTCAAAGCCGTGCAAATGGGCGGACCTTCCGGCGGGTGCTTGCCCGCTAAAAAACAAGATGTGGAAATCGACTATGACAACCTGACAAAACACGGCTCGATGATGGGGAGTGGCGGAATGATTGTTATGGACGAAAACACTTGTATGGTGGATATCGCAAAGTTTTTCGTGGAGTTTATGGCGAACGAATCGTGTGGGAAATGTGTCCCGTGCAGGATAGGCACCAAGCGTATGCTTGAAATCCTTGAAAAAATCGCCAGTGGCAAAGGGACGGACGACGACCTTGAAAAATTAAAAGAATTGTGCCAGCACGTGAAACAAAGTTCGCTGTGTGGCTTAGGGCAAACGGCGCCAAATCCAGTTCTTTCTACCATGGAACATTTCGCGGACGAATATAAAGCGCACATTGCGGATAAAACTTGTCCTGCGGGCGTATGTTCGGCGCTAAAAAAATATGAAATAGACAAAGATAAATGTGTTGGTTGCGGTGTGTGTGCCAAGAATTGCCCCACAAACGCCATTTCGGGAGAGATTAAAAACGCGCACACAATTGATCAAGACAAATGTATAAAATGCGGAATGTGTCAAAAAGTTTGCAAGTTTGGCGCGGTTATAAAGCACTAAAAGGGAGAGTTATGGTAAAAGTTACGATTGATAATATTGTTTTGCAAGCGCAAGAGGGGGAGACAATCCTGTCTGCTAGTGCGAAGGCAAGTGTGAAAATTCCTACGCTTTGCTATCTAAAGGACTTAAACGTCCTTGGCGGTTGTCGAATGTGCGTCGTGGAGGTCGAGGGGGTCAAAAATCTCGTGACTGCTTGCACATACCCAGTTTTTGACGGTATGGTAGTTCACACACACTCTCCGCGCGTTGTTAATAGTCGCAGGACGACATTGGAACTTCTTTTAAGCGATCACAACTGCGATTGCCTGTCATGTGCTAAAAGCGGAAATTGCGAACTGCAAGCACTCGCCAAAGAATATGACTGCGACAGCACGAAATACTCCGGCGAATTTTCGAATTGGAGCGTTGACACGAGTTCGGTCTCGTTCGTGCGCGACAACAGCAAGTGCATTAAGTGCAGAAAGTGCGTCGCAGTGTGCCAGTCGCTTCAAACCGTGGACGCAATAGGCGTGAGTAAACGCGGATTCAACACAGAAATTGGCAGTTGTTTTGAAAAAAATATCGAAGATTCCACCTGCGTTAATTGCGGTCAGTGTGTCATAAATTGCCCAACAGGCGCTCTAACAGACACGTCTCAAGTTAGAGAAGTTTTACAGCATTTGCACGACAAAGACAAACGAATGGTTGTTGCGATGGCACCCTCAGTTCGTGTGGCGCTTGGAGAGCAACTGGGGAGTGAAATTGGCGAAAACGTAGAGGGCAAAATGATTTCGGCACTCCGTCGCCTTGGATTCGATGACGTTTTTGACATAGATTTTGGCGCGGATCTCACCGTTATGGAGGAGTCGCACGAACTCATAGAAGCGCTCGAAAATCCCGATAGAAAGCCACTTCTTACGTCGTGCTGTCCGGCGTGGATTAAATTTGTAGAAATCTTTTATCCCGAGTTTATTGGCAACCTTTCCACCTGTAAGTCGCCACAGCAAATGATGTCGGCGACGGTTAAAACTTTTTATGCCGACAAACTAGGACTCAAACCAAAAGACATATATTTCGTGTCCATAATGCCTTGCATTGCAAAAAAATTCGAGAGACTGAGGGAAAATCAATCTGCTGGCAAAGCAGGACCTGACACCGACGCCGTTTTGACGGTTAGGGACTTAGCGGAACTCATAAAACTTTGCGGAATCGAATTTATGAAACTTCCAGACGGGAAATTCGACGAGACTTTGGGACTATCCTCTGGCGCGGGAGTAATTTTTGGCGCAACGGGCGGAGTTATGGAGGCTGCACTCAGGACAGTTGCCGACAAAATTGAGGGCAAGAAAATTCGAAAAGTGGAATATATGCTCTGCCGTGGACTTTCGGGGACTAAAGAGGCGGAACTCGACATCGGCGGGCACCATGTGAGACTCGCTGTCGTCAGCGGACTAAATAACGCACGGCAACTTCTTGAAAAGATAAAATCCGGCGAAAAGAGTTTTGATTTCGTGGAAGTTATGGCATGCCCGGGCGGTTGCGCTAATGGTGGCGGAATGCCTGTGCACCCAAGTCACATTGTAAACAACCGCGAACTAGCACGCGAGCGCGCCGAAAACCTATACGCCAGCGATGCAAAAAACAACGTGCGAAAATCTCACGAAAACCCTGCCATAAAATATGTTTACGAAAACTATTTTGGCGAAGTCGGCGGAGAAAAAGCACACAAAATTCTTCACACTTCCTACGTAGACCGTTCGAAAAATCTTAGTAAAAAATAATAAAAAAGAAAGCTCAAAACTGGGCTTTCTTTTTTGTGTTTATATCTTATTTTGTAGAATTTATATATTCTTTTATGTCGAAGGGTGCCGAGAGTTCTTCTCTAAATTTTGATAATTTTTCCTCATCAATTCTCTCAAAAATTGGCTTAATTTCTCCTATTTTGTGACCTTTTTTGATATTAAGTTCACTCGCGTTTTGCCAAAAATTGTCTGCAGTTGGGTCTCCCGAAAGCCCCAGTTGGTCGCGCCACAAAGTTCTCGATTTTTTTGGAATGATTGGACTTGTGACAATGCAAAGACTAGCGCAAATATTCATTGCAAAATACAGGACTTTTTTTGCGTCCAAAAATTTTTCTTGCTTCACAAGTGCCCAAGGTGCCGAAGATTCGATGTAGCCGTTGCCGACTGTCGCGTAGTTCATAATTAGTTTGTATGCCTCGCGAAGTTCCACGCGCTCGAATGCCTGCGAGATTTTTACCGGCATAGTTTTAATGGCATTTAAAATGTCTTTGTCTTGCTCGCTTAATTCGATGTCTTTTGTTAGTTCAAAGTCATTCTCGCCGTTAAAATAATTTTTCACCATATTGAGCGTGCGGTTGAACAAATTGCCAAATTTACCCACAAGTTCGCTGTTCGTATTGTTTTTGTAATCTTCCCACTTAAAATCCGTGTCGCGATTTTCGGGAATTATTGTCGTGAGATAAGCACGGAGCGCGTCGATATCAATGTCCGTTTGTTCGCTTAAAAGTGCGTTGCAAAACACGCCATTACGTTTTGACTTGCTAAATTTTTTACCCTCGTAATTTAGAAAATTGAGCCCGACCATATTGTAGGCAAGATTATATTTTTTGTTTTCAATGAGCATTGTTGGAAAGAAAACCGTGTGGAATTGAATGTTGTCTTTGCCCACAAAATTGTAGATTTTAGAGTTTTTACCTAGCCACAAATCTTGAAATTTTTGCTCGCTGAGTTCTTTTGTGATTGAAATATATCCAATAGGCGCGTCGAACCACACATAAAATACTTTGTCCTCATAGCCGTGAAGAGGAATAGGGAAACCCCATTTTATATCACGCGAAATACACCTGTCCTTTAGTCCTTCTTGCACCCACTTTTTCGCCTCGCTATAGACGTGTGGCCGCCAAATGTGCTTTTTACTCTCAATCCACGCGTCAAGTTCCTTAACTCCCTTTGAAAGCACGAGAAAAATATGTTTTGATTTTTTTAGAACCGCTTTTTCACCGCAAATCTTGCAACGTGCGTTTTTGAGTTCACTTGGTGAAAATAAACTGTCACATTTCTCGCATTGATCGCCGTTTGCCTCTTCGTTTCCGCAATTTGGGCAAGTGCCGACGACGAATCTGTCGGGCAAAAACATTTTGTCCTTCTCGCAGTAATACATTTCAATTTCATTCTCGTTAATGCAATTATTTTTGTATAGCGTCAGGAAGAAGTCTTGCGTGATTTCCTCGTGAATTTTAGTGTGTGTGTTTGAATATATGTCGTAACTTATGTCTAGTTTTTCATAAATTTTCTTGTGCACTTGGTGGAGTTTTTCAGTAAGTATCTCGACGGGCACACCCACTTCGTTCGCTGTCACAACGCTTGGCGTGCCGTGCATATCACTGCCACCAATAAAGGTAGTGTCATAGCCATAACTTCTGCAATATCTAGCAAAAATATCGGCAGGCAGGTGGCACCCAACAATATGTCCCACATGCGGAATGTTGTTTACATATCCAAGTGCCGAAGTTATAAGTCTTTTCTCTTTCATCTTTCACTCTCCGTATAAAAATATATACTATAAATTGTTATTTTTCAAATAATAGTTGTAACTTTCTTTGTTATATTCCACTGCGTTGTAGATTTTGGGAATTTTATTTATGTCGTCCCATAACGCAAAATATTGAAGACCACTTTGAAGGGCAAGACGACTGCACACTGTGCAAAATGGTTTTCCGGCGTCGGTCCAGTTTCCGTCATTGTCAATTCTCATAAAGTAAAGCGTTCCGCCGTCTATTTTTGCCCCGTGATTTTTAAGTGCATTTATTATCGCGTTCCATTCGGCGTGAATACAGCAAGTCTTGTCATATTTTGGTTTAATGTTCAGGTCAAAATTACTCTCACACATTCGCATATCTTCGCGGTTTAGTGGAGGGGCATTAAAGCCTTCGCCAATTATTTCGCCATGTTTTGATACAACGACACTGCCACATTTAGCGCGATGGCACGTTGCGAGTTTTGCTTGTTCTGCGGCTTTTTGAAAGTAAAATTTATGAGATTGCATTTTGACTCCTTTTTAAATATATTCTTAAAGTTAGTTTATCACAAAATTTTTATATTTTATATTATTTTGATTTACTTTTCATACATTTTTTATTTTGAAAGAAAAACAATATATT
>CAYJEF010000042.1:0-5748 GCA_964369125.1 uncultured Christensenella sp. | reverse complement strand
CTATATCCACAAAATCTTCGTTTTTACCCTCATTTTTTAGCATATCGCTTGCCGTGTCGTCCACTTCTTCCATATCTTCTGGCAGTTGCATTTCGAGAGTTTCGATGGCTTTTTGCACGCTTCTGTCGCGAAATCTGTCGAAGAAAATCCTGACGCGACGCTCGTTTGTATCCTCTTCAATCAGCGGTTTCTTTGCCATTTCCACAGGGTTGAGGTTGAGTTCTTTATACAAAATGTCGCAAAGATATTGGCACATAAACCAAAAATAATTCCCTAAATTTAGGTCGTTATATTTGATTATTTGTCCGCCACGTGGGCTAAAAAGCATCATATCAACAGCAGGACTCAAAAACGCCTTCATTCGCTGTGGCGCCACTTTGCTAAGGTTTGCGCAGGCGATTATGTTCCACTCGATTGAACGTTTGTAGTTTATAGGGAAAAATTCGTCGAATCCGCGCTTGTAAATATAGCCCATATAGTCTTGGCTGGGGATATGTCCCGAGCAAGCATATGCGCATATTTCTTCGATTCGTTTTATGATAATTTGCTGAAATTTATCTCTGTCATAACGGACTTCGCTGGGGACATTTGGCACCCACGCGCGAATCTTTAAAAACAACTCATTTTGCGTTTCATAGTCGAGTTTATCAAATTCGTCCTTGCTGTAGTATGCTGGATTTTCAAATAAATTCATATTTTCCTCCTTTTTTGTTAAAACACGGATATGCTTAGCGTGAATGTCATAACAATATATAAATCGTATTGCACATCGTTTGGTCGTAACATTAAAGTAACTGTGACATCGGAATATGTGCCTGTTGGCAACTCGACTGACGAGTAGTTTACTTTAAGTTCCAAAATATTTTCTGGATTGATGTTGGACTCTGTAAAATATATTTCCTCAAAATCTAAGTCGTTTTCTGTATAAGTTATTTGCGGAGGATTATCGTCGTTCTTGCGTGACAAAGTGAAAGTGCCAGAACTAAACGAGATTGTATCTCCACTTTGATATGCCGTCGCTATATTGTTTGTAATCGTTAAATTACCGCGAATTATAACTTCCTTAGTCACCTCAAAAGTACCACCACCGCTGAAAATAATGGTGAGGGTTACATTGATAATTTTATCAAAATTGAGGTCGGTGGAGTAAAACCCGAGTTGCCCCGACAGTACTCTCATATGCTCACTTGCCGTGATTCTTTCATCTGTGTTTTTATCTTCAAAACTAAATTCTATATTTGAAATGTTTGCCACATAATCCGCTATGTCTGAATCCTGCGCAAAAGATATGCCGCTTCCGATAACGGCTCCATTGTTATACCCCGCATCTATCTCACCGGGAGTTGTTTTGCCAATAACCACGTCACTTTCGTTAAATAACGAATTGATTGTGATGTCGACACTCAGGCTCTTTTCAAGTTCGGTTCCCTGAAGGCTGAACGTTATAATTAATCTGGCAGTTTGAGCCCCCGTCATTGGTTTGAAAGTCAATTTATTATCAGTTGTGATTTCGACAACACTGCTTGAGATTTCGTCGTCATAATCTATTTGCACAGTGATTTCTCCCGATTGCACGGCGTCTTGGAAGTTGTCCTTGCGCGTTATTGTAACAAAAGTATTTTCTGTGGTTGGAGCGCTAAAAATCTCTTCAATTGCTATATCAAACGCACCAAGAATGGTTTGGCTGTATGATTGCACGTCGGCGCCACTATTACCCTTGAAAGTGATTTGTGTGTTGTTGGCATAACTGAAACTTATGTTGACCTCTTCGTCGTATAACAGGTCATTATCAACAATAATCATTGTGCCTAAAGGGTTAACGCTCATATAACTGCTGACGGCGTGAACGGTGAAAATGTTTGTAAAGTCCTTCACTCTGTTTAGGTCGCTGGCATTAGAGCCAGTGAAAGTAAACAACGCACTATTGTCACTTGGATCGAACAAACTAAATTCTTCGTCCTTTGACCCCACAAGTCCGGTCGCTTGGTTTGCTTCTATGAAAATTGGAAGTCCAATGAGTTTAAAATATAACGATGCCCCCTGCTCAAAAGAAATTTCATCGTTTATTGCGACGACAAAGCCATTTTCCTGCTCCGACCACTTGTAATGCTGTGTTTCACCTGGGGTTGGATTTATTTCGTTTGAACTGGAATTTGCGTAGATATGAAGTCTCACCAAAACACCATCGGTGAAATATGGGACATTTTTGAAAGTTATAAAACTGCTATCACCTAAATTAAGCTGATAGAATAAGCCGATGTCACTAACAGAATTCGTGTTTGCTGTCTTCGGTATAGTCAAATTTGGAGTAATATACGAAGTCGTCCTATCTTCACTGTTTTTATATTTAAAATTGCAAGTTAATTCAATGCTCTCGCTGGCGTTTGCAACATCTTCTTCCACCTTCCATTCAAAATCTCCACTGGTGGAATCGATAATGGCGGTTAGCGTAATCGGAGTGTTTTCGGTTCTTCCATTAGTATTCGCGGTCCTGCCGAGATACAACTCTGTGGTAGTGACCACTCTGTCCTTAATTTTAAAAGTTAAGGCATCATTTGTGACTTCTGGTGAACGCACGAATTTTGCAAACATATCTTCGGCATCAGTCTCAATGAAAATTCGTAAATTAAACAAGTTGTCAATAAGGTTGTTGTTATACTCAATAGAAAACACAGAATTTATGCTATATTTAATATAGCAACCCACGAATTTTCCGTCCACTTTCACTTCTTTCCACATTTCAGTCAATGTGCCAAAAGTAACGGCGTTTTTATTTATGTCGTTTAGTTTTGTGTTTGGAGTGTTATTGTATATTTGGCGCGAAATCTCGTCCATAACGCTGAAATCTTGCAAGAATGAAATCATTATCTTGCCGTTGTCATAGTATTTCTTGAGTGCTTCCAACTGTTCACTTTCGCAAGTTAGATACAAGAATTGATCGCCTAAATTCTCGTCAAAACTTATGTCACTTAACCCAAAATCAGTGGTATTCCCGTTTGATGCGTTGTATTTATAGACTTTCAGTGCCGTAAGGTCGGTGTAGGTGTAAACGCTTATCAGTGTTTGAACGCCAAGCCAATAGACGTCACCTGTGGTTTCTTCGAAGTAAACCACTTGGGCAAGCATATTAAATGAGCCGATGCCCGACACAACATATGTAGATGCCTGTGCATTTTTTGTGATATAGAGATATTTGCCTTCTTCGGTTATATAAAATTCATATTCCACGGCATATGAAACTTCGTTTATTACAAGGATTGGCAGGGACGAGACAACTTCGCCAGTTTTGGTGTAGAATTTCACGATATCACTTTGTATATCTATTGTTTGAGAATCTCCATAGGTTACCTTGAACATTTTTCTTTCATTAAGCAAACTGCTAGACAATTTATTGTAGTCTGTCACGTCTAGTTGCATTTCGCAAAGAATCTTCTTTCCTGCGCTAAATTCCACAGGATTCGCAGGTGCTTGAATTCCGCCCGTTCCAACTGTGAGTGTATAGATTTTTGTATCGCTACTGGTGTTACCATTTTGTGTGAAGGTTATTGAGGAACTTATGGTGCCCCACGTGCCCAGTTTTTCAAACGATATTACGCTGTTAATCGGCAAGACAAAGTTGAAGCGCACGACGTATGCTCCGCTTGAAGTTGGGCGGGTGTTGATAATATTACCGTAACTTTCATCTGGAATGTAATAAGCAAGGTCGGTGTATGTTGGCGTGGTAGTATAGTCATAATCAAAATTGCTCTGCGTCAACTGGAACACACTGCCACTTTTGGTGTAAAACGTTTTGTCTTGCTCGTCATCGTTTGTAGATTTCACATCTAAAGCAGTGACTTCGTATATGGCGGGTTTGATATAAAAATATTGCACGATGGGCTCCAAATCGCCTCCTGCGTAATATTCAATTTTAATTCTAACCTTGTTGGCGTCAATTTTTGAGTTTGTATAACGGTGGTAGAGGTAAAAATCTGTTAGTTTCAGCGTCCAAAAAAGTTCCTCAACGGGTATATTTTGACGCCCGTCTTCGTCCACATAGGCATTTAACCCACGTCCCGCTAAAGCATGGTCGCCGTTACTCTTTGAAAGAATATAGCTGAAATTCTCGCCGTTCTCTACGGAAATATATAAGTTATTCCTATAAATTGACGGGTCAAAAGTGTCGATGCTGTTTGTATTCAAAAGATTTATGGCGAGGTTTAGTCCGTTTGCATCAGGATTGTTTAAATAAATTCTTGTTTCCTCGTTCAAAAACAGAAATTTGTCAATCGTGTTCATCGAGATTGTTCTCACGGAATATTCTGTGATATTAAAAATCCCGCGCGAGAGGGTGCTGGTGGTCGCTTTCTCCTTGAAATTGGTTAAATTCACAGATTGTTGCGAAGTGTATGACGAGCAGTAGTAGGCACGCAGGCACATTTCGCCATATTGCATACTGCTTCCCGAAGTTATGTAGATATCCTGCGAAAACACAAATTCTCCTAAGTCCTCGTCATATTCATATGGCAGTTCAATCGATGAACTTCCTGCCCCAGCTTGCGAACCTATGGCGAATCTCACTACATTTTCGTTTGTTTGTTCGTCTGGATTGTCCTTTTTGCTAAACACTGTAAGAATTAGTTTTTTGTTCGTAAGATTTGCTTCGCTAAACTTGCTGTTTTCGTTTGGGTTCTTAAAAACATTTCTGCTGAGATATGGCAAAAGTGCGTTTGACGGAGCGATGTTAACGAGGTCGCTGATTGGGTCTCCCCGTGATGCAATTTGCATAGTCTCGTTGCCTTCAATTACAGTTTTTGGCATAATTAGCGACACCGACTCAATGTCGACGTCAATTAGAATTTTGCAAACCGCAACTACGCCTTGGTTGGACTGCGTGCCGGCATATTTTGCGAAAAGTTCCACATATCCGCCCTTATTTGTATTCGTACCAACAAGTTTTTTTGGCACAATGCGAAAGTTTTTGCCCAGTGTAACGTTTTTTGGATAGTCTATTATTGCGTCGCCACCAAGTCCCGTTTCGAGCGTAAGCGTCGTCATATTCACGTCTTTTGTAGAAGTGTCAATCTGCAAGCCAAAAGTGCCGGAAGTGATTACTTCGCCCGTGCTAAAAGTTAAAGTCTCGGCGTACACTGGCTTCTCATTAAACCCGCCAAAGAGGAACATTCCGCCTATGACGATAGAAAGCGTTCCGATAACACCAAGGAATAATAATGAAATCAACTTAATAACTCGTTTCATAACTCTCCAAAACTCGACTTAATTTATTTTGTTTAATTAAGGGCAATCTATACTGGCATAAACAGGTTTGTGGCACAAACTTTTAGTGTGCTCAGGGTGGTAATTGTGCAAAATTTCCCGCCAATTTCTCTAGGGTTTTATTCGTATGCACATAAGCACATATGAGAGTATATTCTACAAAAATATTATAACTTTTATTGTCAAATAAAGTCAAACATTTAACTAAAATGTTCCGTGGCTTATGAGTGCAAAAAATCACAGCAAAAAAATGCGGGGTTTGTTTTGAGAACAAAAGCCCCGATTTGTGGAAATTATATTGCGAAAAATTATTAGTTTTGAGGGAATGAAATCTTGATAAAATCGTTTTGGTTGTCTTTGTTTATAACAAGAATATAAAATTCAATGCCTTTTGTATACGTTGCTTGAAAATAATAAGTTTGTTTAACAATATAGCAAGTGCCGTTCTCAGCGATTTTGTATTCCCTTCCATCGTCGACAGTAGTAAAAGGC
>CAYJEF010000041.1:0-5751 GCA_964369125.1 uncultured Christensenella sp. | reverse complement strand
ATATTCTCTTTAATTATTGGCATTTTTCTTTACATATATGAAATAAATGGGTATAATTTTAGAAAGTTTAAAAATTGTTTTGGAGAGTGAAATGAAAAAAGAATTGATTTACGACGAAGTTCTTTCTATGCTTAACGACCGTGTGGACTATAAGTCCATTACTTTGCAAGAAGTGGCAAGGAGATGCGACATGGGCAAAAGCACCATCTATGAATATTTCAAAAGCAAAGATGAAATGGTTTTTAATAGCATTATTTTTTATCTAAACAAGATGATTAAGTTCTTTTCTTCTAGTTTTGAAATTACGACCTTTCGGACGAGTTTAAAAACTTTTTTAAAAGCCGTTGTTATCACAATGAAGGCAAACTACTGGATGGTGATGCCTTGGACGTTTACAGATTTCTATGCGCCTTTCCTTTCCGAAGAAGACGCGGAGGTTATTTCTAACACTTTATATAAATGTCGCGAGGTTATCTTTTCGCTATTTTCAAACATTTGCGAAAAGGGGGAAGATGAGGGCACGCTCTTTGAATATAGTGCGTCGGCGCTCAATTTTGCCTTTAACGGAATGGTGGGGAGCCTATGTGAAGAAGTGGACGGCAAATATGACCTTGACACCCCAGAATCAATTGGTTTCATAAACGACATTTGCTCCTGCGTGGTGAAACAACTGAACTGACAATTGAGGTTTTCATGGATAATTTGGAAATTAACGTTGATGTGGACACAAGCACCGGTTTGACATCGGTGCAAGTGGAAGAACGCGTTAGACAAAATCTTACAAATAAAATATTTACTAAAACTACCAAAACATACGCTCAAATATTCTTTGAAAACATTTTTACGTGGTTTAACCTTATATGTTTCGTGGTCGCTGGCGTTCTTGTTTATATTGGTAGTTTTCAAAATGTTTTGTTTATCGTGGTGTTTATCGCCAATCTTTGCATTGGACTCGTGCAGGAAATTCGCTCTAAACGTAAAGTGGACAAAATAAACGTTCTCAATACCGTTAAAGTGACGGTTTTACGAGACGGCGTTGAGCAAAAAGTGGAAATCCACGACGTGGTGAAAGACGATGTGGTTTTGCTTAGTAGTGGCTGTCAAATTTGCGCGGATTGCGTGCTTATTGACGGTGAGATTGAGGCAAATGAGAGTTTGCTGACGGGCGAAAGCAAGCCTATAAAAAAGCGCGCTATGGATATGCTCCTTGGGGGCAGTTTCGTGGTGAGTGGCGCGGGGCGGGCGATTGCCGTGAAAGTGGGCATGGAGACATACAGTTCTAAACTTATTAAGAAGGCGCGGGAATTTAAGGAAAATGAGAGCGATATTTTAAAGACGCTGAATTTTATTATTAAAACCATTGGAATTATTATTTTGCCTCTTGGAGTGCTGACTTTTTTTGACCTTTACAATGCTGGACAGACGATGAATTATGCCATAGAAAAAACATCGGGGTCTATTATTGGTATGATGCCTGTGGGAATGTTTCTTTTGACGAGTGTGTCGCTTGTGGTGGGAGTGTTTAACCTTGCAAAACAAAAGACGCTGGTGCAAGATTTATATAGCATTGAGATGCTTTCGCGAGCGAGTGTTTTGTGCCTTGATAAAACTGGGACGCTAACAGACGGGACTATGTCCGTTAAAAGCGTTGTTCCTATAGGTTCTACGGGCACAGAAATTGCAGAGATTATGCGAAATTACATTCATTGCTTTAAGACCACAAACTCGACTTCAAAGGCACTTGAGGGGCATTTCTCGGGCGGGGAAGATTTTGAGGAACCTAAGGCGGTGGTGGAATTTAGCAGTGAACGCAAATATTCTGCCCTTGAATTTGAAAAGTGGGGGACGCTGGTTCTCGGCGCGCCAGAGTTCGTTTGTGGCAAAATGGACGCAGAGATTTCGGACACCATTTCTAGTATGACGCGAGAGGGTTATCGCGTGGTTATGCTGGCGAGGGCTAGCGGGAAAATCGAGGGCGACAAAGCACCGAAGAGTTGCAAGCCATTGGCACTTATCGTCATTCAAGACAATATTCGTCCGGACGCGCGCGAGACGATTGAGTGGTTTAACAAAAACGACGTGAAGGTAAAGATTATTTCGGGCGACAACGTGGACACTGTTAGCAATATCAGCCGAAAAGTTGGCGTTTTGGGGTTTGACAAGTGTATTAGCCTCGAAAACTTGAGCGACGAAGAAGTTACAAAAGTTGCCACCGAATACGTTGTTTTCGGCAGAGTGACTCCTGAGCAAAAGTTGCTTATAATTAGGGCACTGAAATCAACGGGCGAGCGCGTGGCGATGACGGGCGACGGCGTGAATGACATTTTGGCGATCAAGGAGTGCGATTGTTCTATTGCGATGGCGAGCGGGAGTGAGGCGACGAGGAGTGCTAGCAATTTGATTATGCTGGAGAACAACTTTTCGGCTATGCCTGCGATTGTTACCGAGGGTAGGCGCGTTATCAACAACATTTCGAAAGCATCGTCTTTATTTTTGACCAAGACGTTTTTTACGATATTTTTGACCATTTTTGTGCTGTTTGCTAGACCCTACAATTACCCTTTGCAACCAAATCAAATTCTCATTTGGGAGAGCGTGTTTGTGGGGTTTCCGGCGTTTTTCTTGGCTCTGCAACCCAACAACGAGCGCATCAAAGGGTCTTTCCTCGCAAGCCTTTCGAGCAAGACACTACCCGGGGCGCTGGTTATATTTTTGGGCGCGATTGCGTGCTATGTTTACTGCAACATTATTGGGCAACTAGAACTGATTTCGACGCTCATTTCGTATACCGTCACGTTTGGGGCTTTCTTCGTTTTGCTGAACCTTTGCTTGCCACTGGACAAATTTCGAGGAATTTTGGTGTTCGCGTCTCTGGCGGTGTGTGTGCTGTCTTTTGTCATTATTCCAGAGGCGTTTTTCGGATATTATGCTATGACAAATTACAACTTCGTTTTCCTGACGATAACGGTTTTGTGCATAAACTTTCTATATTATTTACTGAAATGGGTGTTTGAAAAAATATTTGCGTTTGCAAAAAAGAACAAGCAAAAGAGTTAAAATTTTCTGCTTGTGTATGCTGAGATTAAGGGCGTTTTTGAGAACTTTAGAGCGGTTTTTATGACTTATAGCCTATTTAAGAATGTTTTTCAGTTTTATTAATGAATTTTTTCGCGCGCATTATTCTTTTTTTAGTGAAAATTTGCAACCACAATAGTCTTGACGGTAAAGGTCGTATTGTTTGGAAAGTTTAATGCTGTTTAAAAATCCGTCTTGTTTTTTAAAGTCGGCAACTAAAAATGGCACACCGACGGATTTGAAAATTTTGTCGCCAAGGGAATTTATGAGGTCGGCGTTTTTGTGAGGGCTGACTGAGAGGGTTGTGGCGAAAATATCAAAGCCTTGCGCCTTTGCGGTTTGGGCGGTTTTTTGTAATCGAAGTTCCATACAAACTGCGCATCGCTTCCCTCCCTCAGGCTCGTTTTCAAGGAGAGTAAAATGCTCATAAAATAGCGCGTTATCAAGATAAGTGCCGTCGAGAACTATTATGTCTAGACCGGCGTCGCGGACGTATCTTTGCTGTTCGTTTAGGCGTTTTGTGTATTCGGCTTCGGGATAGATATTTGGATTGTAATAGAAAACTGTCAGGTCAAAATCATTTTTTAACCTGCTTATAACTGCCGTCGAGCACGGTCCACAGCAACTGTGGAGGAGTAATTTTTGTTTCATATTTTTATTATACACTTTTTTTGGCACTTTTCAACTTTCCGCTTGCTAATTGGGCGGATTTAAACTAAAATTTTAATCATAATAGGACTAAATAATGCAATTAAAACTTTTGAATTTTCATAAGATTATTTCGCAATTTGCCACCAATATTGTGGGGGCTTTTGTCGCGCTCATCATTTATCAAAGCACAAGCAACCTGACGCTAGCATTTTTGTATCTTGTGGTGCTGAACGTTTTGAAATTAGTTTTCACAAAGATTTTTTATCGCGTGATTTCCGAAAAACCACAACTGATTTTGCTTATTAGAGTGGTCCCGTTTCTCGTTTATTCGCTATCGATTTTGCTCCTTGACACGAACCTTGTGGTTTTGGCGATTATTCTTATTCTAATTTTTCAATCAATATCAGAGACTTTTCGTGAACTGCCTATGGAATTCGTGTTTAACTATAGTGTCACGGACAAGGTGGGGTCGCGCGCGGGCGTTTCGAGGTTCCTTGAATATGTTGGTGTGATTTCTGCAATTTTGATGGGGGGACTGTTCCTTGATAACCTCGACAAATGGGTAGTGGTGTGTATTTCGTGTGTGGCATATTTAATTTCTGTCGTGCCACTGTTTGTGTATTATCTAAAAAAACGACGAAATTCTGGATTTAACAAAGATTCCGTTAGTAATGCGGTGATTTCATATAAGGAAATTAAAATAAAAAAACACCAATTGGAAGTTTTGCGAGATAAGGTTCTTAGAAATTATTTTTTCGTATATCTCAGTTTTTGCATTTTTGATTCGCTGATGAACGTATTTAGTTTGTATTTGTTTAAGGTGTCGGCGGAGAGTTACAGTTTTTCGGCTTACATTCAAATGGCTTACAATGGATTGTTCGGGTTGGGGTGCCTTGTCGTGGGGCATTTGGAAGAGAAACACGACCTTACTATTAGCGTTGTAATTAGTTGCATTACAAGCGCTATTCTCGTGTGTGTGGTACCGTTTGTGACAAGTTTTATTATCCTTGAAATCGTCATTTTTGCCCTTATGGGTTTTTTATACGCCTTTATCAGTATATTCAGTTACACGCGAATGACGGCGCGGTGCAGGATTTTGGGCGTGAACAATAAGGCGCTTTATAACCGAGGGCAAGCATCACGTTATTCGAGGATTTTTATTGATGGTTTGTGCTGTTTGGGCGGGTTTATGCTAGTTCCATCGTTTTTAGTGATGGGTGCAGTTTCTCTTTTTTGCTCAGTTTACATTCCAAAAAAAGAAGAAGAATCACGACAATATATCGTTGATTTTCTTCAAAATAATAAAATGTATTAAGTTTTAAGCGTAATTATTTAGGCGTTTATTAGTCTAAAAATGTTTTTGTCCTTTATCATAAACACTAAGTCAAGCACCCAGATGAGCCAAAACCCAAAGAATAGACGCACGATCGCTGCGACGTATTTTTTTTCGTCTAGTCGCGTGACAATCCCGCATACCCAAGCGGTTATTGGGATAATTGCCAAGATAATACTTATAGTGTAACTTAGTCCAAAATAATCTGATTTTTTTGCCATTTTCAACACTCCCTTTTTTAATCTATATTAAGTTTCAAAACTTTTTATGCTAGTTTTTTAGGTTTATATTATATTGTCTAAGTTCGATTTGGACTGAGGCTTCAAGATTATTCACGCGATGTTCAAGCTGTTTTATGCACACAAATTGGTAAATAACGCCGACAAGAAGCAGAGCAATTGTCGCGATGACGATATACATAAGCAGTTTTGACTTCTTGTTGTTATCTAGTTTCATTTATTTTCTCTCCTAAACTTAATAATATTATAGAAATAAAGAGAAAACTTGGCAAGCATTTTAAGAAAAATGCCAGAGAGCATAAAAGCAAGACAAAAGACAAAAAAGTTTATTACAGTAATTTCGCCGTAGTTAAATTTTAGATTAATTAAAAAACTGCCAAAGACAACAAGAAGGAACGTGAAAACTGTGAAAATATTTGCAAAAAATTTAAAAAAATAGCGTATGATTTTTGC
>CAYJEF010000040.1:0-5898 GCA_964369125.1 uncultured Christensenella sp. | reverse complement strand
GACTTTTCTTTCGCTCTAAACATAGAGGAAGTTGAAAGCGTTCTTGAAAACTTTTTTAGCGATAAATCTAGTAAGACTGACTACCTTACAGTTAATGAATATCGCTGCTTAAACGTTGCTGGAACAGGACTTGACACCGATGTACTACAAACCTACAATGCATTAAAGAAAAAGACTAGGTCTGGATACATCAAAAGTTTACTTAAAGTACTTTTACACTTTAAGTTTTATAGTTTTGATATTACAATTGATGATAAAATCAAATTAAGTGGAGATTACATGCTCCTTGCTTGCTGTAACGGAAATAGGATAGGCGCTAACATACTTGTTTCTCCTAAATCAAAAGTTGATGATGGACTAATTAACTTTGTTGCAATTAAAAAAGTTTCTCGTTTTAGCATTCCATTTATTCTACTTGGTTTCATTAAGGGAAAACACTTAAATAAACCTTACGTTGAACAATATCTTTGCAAAAAAGTTGAGATTGTTAATAAAAGTGGAAGTATGATTTTCAATCTAGATGGACAACTTTTTGCAGGCGACAAGATGTTAGTAAACATTAAGGAAGGTGAACTAATAACTTACCGTGGAAATATTACCAAAGATAAATAAAAAACAACGCAAGGGCTAGCAATTTTGAAACTAGCAAAAAGAGATTACAACACAAAATGTAATCTCTCTTTTATTTTGTAATAGTTTCAAAAAATACAGACTAAGGTTTCTTGCTTGTTTTGTATATACGCGTTAAAAAAAATTATTTTCCGCCACCGCCGCAGTTTGAGCAATCTCCATTGCATCCTTCACATGTATCTGCCATTTGGTATTACCTCCTTTTTTATGAATATTAACATTATACCACAATTATTAAAAAAATAAAATATTAAAATAAAATATTTTGACAAAAAAATAGCGCCGTTTGGACGCCATATTTTTTTATTTATTTGCCCTAGTTGGACGCTATAATTTGATTTATTCTGCCCTGAATGGGAGCAGAGCCATATTTCTTGCCCTTTTTATTTGCGTGTTCAGTTCTCTTTGGTGCATTGAACAAGTGCCAGTTTGACGACGAGGAACAATTTTGCCCTTCTCGGTTACGTATCTTTTTAGGGTTGCTACGTCTTTGTAGTCTATCACTTTGTTTTTATCTGCACAGAAAGCACACACTTTCTTTTTTGGCATTCTCTTTGGACCGCGTCTCACGAATTTTCCTTCGGGGGCTTCGCTGGTCTCTTTGAATTCTTTGATGTCTTCAATCATAATGCTTTTCTCCTTTTATTAGAATGGAAGGGTATCGTCATCAATGGGTTGCAAGTCGCCTGTTGGTTTAGTCTCTGGAGTGGCTGGATTATTTTCGCTTGGGACGTTATCCCCGCTGTTTTTGGTGCTTAAAAATTCCACTTCTTCGGCGACGACTTCGGTTACATAGCGTTTCGTTCCGTCTTGTGCTTCGTAATTTCTCGTCTGCAAACTGCCGACAACACATGCTTTGCTACCCTTTTTGAGGTATTTGTGACAGTTGTCTGCCTGAACTCGCCACACGACAATGTTTATAAACTCTGCGTCGCGTTCACCATTATTCACAAAACGCTTTGGCACTGCGAGCGAAAACCTGCAATAGTTGATGCCACTGTTTGTGGTGGAAAGTTCTGGGTCTTTTGTCAAGTTTCCAATTAAAATTACCTTGTTCATTTTTTCTCCTTAATTACTTTCTAACAATCATATGTCTTAGAATGCTTTCTGAAATGAGCATAAGTTTGCCCATATCGATGCTGGTTTGCTCGCTCGATTGAAAGTTCATAAGAATGTAGTAGCCATCTTTTTTGAACTTGATTGGGTAGGTAAGCGTTCTTTGCCCCCACTTGTCAATCGTACCAACCGCGCCACCTCTATCCTCGACATATTTCTTGAATTTGCCGATGACTGAGTCTCTTTCTTCCTCTTTTAGGTCTGGGGAAAGAATGTATAGCACCTCGTAATTTGCCATAGTTTGTGCCTCCTTTTGGTCAATTTTGGCTGTTTTAAACAGCAAGAAGGAATAATTTATATATAAAAACTATTCGAATAACAATATATCAGAGTTTTAAGGAAAAATCAACAGTTTTTTGATTTGTCAGTTTTATAAGTGTTGGGAAATATTTAGTTTGTAGTCAAAAACTACCTTTTCTATAAAATATTCGTCGGCGCCTAGAGTTTGTAGAAATTCTTTGAATTTCCCGTTTTGAAATTTATATAAATTTTCGTAGCAATTAACGACATCATATTTGTTTGCTTTGAAGTGGGCTTCGGCGGATAATAGTTTTGTTTTTAATTGATCTTCTATTGTGTTTTTTAGTTTTTCGGAAGCGTGATTTTTGGAAAAGTCGTAGTATTTTGTCATATCATCAGAGATTATTTGATTTGCGCGAACGTGAAGATTGAGATTTAATGTGTAATGGGGCACGCCTTGAACAAAAGAGGTGGTTACTTTGGTGCCCTTTTCGTAAATATTAAAAGATATGTCCACGTCGTCATAGACTTCGTCTGAAAAGTGCTCGAGAGTTAAATAGTGGTCTTTAATTTGAGGGTCGAAATAACTTAACTTTTCGCTTTCGTCACTAGTTAGCGAGACGAGGCGTTTGCCGTCCTTTAGGATTGCCACTTTTCCCTCGTTTTTGATTTTCTTTTTGGGGGGCTGGGTGGAACTACCGCCAGAAGCAGTGTCGCTGGAACTGGACGCTCCGCCACCACCGCCAGTGCTAGAATCGGGCGATTCGGTGTCTTCTTCGGTTTCCATAATGTTTAGACTAATACATTTTGTGTGACCGAGATATGAGGCGTAGTAGTCCCCAATGTCATTAAAGTTCAAATGGTGACGATGAAAGGCAATATTATTGTTGCTGTCTATAACTGTGTATAGTTCGCTGTCTAGGTTGCTGGACGTGCCAAGAACGTCATTGACTGGCTCGGGTGTGGTTATTAGCGTAATGTTGTTGGCGTTACTCTTTATACGCATAAAATAGTCGATGATGCTTGTTATATTCTCTTCACACGCACTGTTGCTTAGGAGTATGAACTTGCAGTGCGCAAACCCCGACTCTTTGCCAAGCTGTATACTGACGCTCTCGATGGTTTCACTTAGGTTTTTGCCTTTCATTGTTATGAGTTTTAGTTCATTTTCGGAGCCACTTTTGTAGGGCAAAATGTATTGAAGCGACACTTCAAATTCGTCTGCCAATTTGTCTATGCCTATGGCGGTGACGATGTTTTCTGTTTTACTTTGTTCGGGTAGCCCTATAGCGGGTTTCATAAATACGATTATTAGAATTATTAGAAGGAGGATAATTTTATTTCGCCACAGATACTTCATTTTTCTTCCTCCCCTTTTTTCTAAATAATGCAAAGATAAATATTATTAGTGGCAACCCATACTGCACGGCGATGCAAGGGAATTTTTGGTAATCGAGAATAAAACTTACCGTATAGAATATGTCAAAATGTCCAAGATAGTTGATGACGAAAATGGCGACTATTATGACGGTTATGACGATGTTTTGGTTTACTTTGAAAATTGCGTGACGGAAGCAATAGACGGCGCCAAATAAGTTTAGCGTCATAAACAAAAACAGCGCCATATCCCAAATGAGAATGATAATCCATTCAAAACTACCGATGTCCGAAATGGATGGTGACGCCTGAATAAGGTCGGAAATGGCGTTTGAGTGCGAGGTGCTACCGTAACTGAACTTTGCATAGAACACGAAAAACATTAAGCATACGAGAAGGATTGTGGCTAGGACGCATATTAATATCCACATATCCGTGTGTTTTTCGTGCTTTACATTGCCAAAAAAGGGAATGAAAACCAAAAAGTCACCGAACCAAAAAGTAAATTTAAACACGTCCAAAGATACGCCGTTTTCCATAAACGGAAGAAGATTGGTTAAATCGGCTTGAATGGAGCCAATAGTTATTGATATGATGAACGCAAACAAAATTATCGGGACTATGATTTCGCAGGTTCTGGCAAAGGCATTGATGCCATTAAGGGAAATTAGAAATATGACGATTACCATCGGGAGCGAAAATGACAACCAATTAAAAGTCGTGTATAAATTCTCGCTTAGATATATATAATTCGTCTCAAAAATTATTGTGGATTTATTGAAGAAATATGCAAAAAACGCGAACATTATTAATTTCGCAATTACTTTGCCAAACAATGTTTCGAGGATTTCGTAAAACGACATTTCTTTGAATTTGTTTTTTAAATATATAAAGGTGAGAAGCAAAAGGAAGTCTAGAAGCAACATAAATAATATATATAGATAACTATCCCTAGAAAGCGTGCGGATAAAAAGGCTGGGGAAAAATAAAACTTTTAGCCCGACTATGCCGAGAATTAGCACCAGAATGAGTTGGCGGGTGGTAACGAGTTTTTTCATCTCAGTTTCCTTTTTTATTTTTGTCTTTAATTAGTTTTATTCGTTTGATATTATTATTTTTTATTGGAATACTCTGTGGACGAGTTTGCTGAATGAGCAGATTGTCTTTCAAAATTGCGTCCTTTTGGTCCCTAGAAATATATGGCGCATATGGGGCAAGATATGGAGTGTTGAAGCTATCCAAATTGCACAAATAATTTGTTAAGTAAATCATACCCAAGATTAACCCGTGAAAACCCAGAGCCCCGCCGATTATGACGAAAACGAATCTGAGGTTTGACATTTGCGAACTTTGATTTGGGATTATATAGACTGTGATTGCACTCATGGCAACAATCATAACCCCAGGCGGACTGACGAGACCCGCTTTCACCGCCGTGTCGCCAAGGATTAGCGCGCCGACAATAGAGATTGCCATACCAAGATATTTGGGCATACGCACGCTGGCTTCAAACAAAATGTCAAATAAAATTATGATAAAAAGGATTTCGAGAAAAGGGTTTAGGGGCAAGTTTTGAGTGGTGATTATTATTGTGGTAAGAAATTTTAAGGGTAAAACTTTGTAGTGATACAGTTGCATTACAATATACATACCCGGGAAAAATACGGAGATAAACAGACCTATGACGCGCAAAATTCGAAGCACTGTGGCGCGGTGGGCGTCGCCCCAATAGTAATCGTTGGAACTTTGAAAATCCTCGAACAATATAAACGGCACTGTGATGACCATTGGACTGCCGTCCACGACGATAAGAATCCTGCCTTCAAGCACCTTTGCTACGGCGATGTCGGGCTTTTCGCAGTTGCCGACTTGCCTAAACAGCGAGTTTGGTTTGTCCTCTAAAAACTTTGAAATATAAGAACTGTCCACCACGCCGTCAATTTTATTGTTTTGTATCTTTCGCTTCACTTCTTCTAAAACTTTGTCGTCCACTAGGTCGCTGAAATAAACAATATCGACGCGGGTTTTACTGCGTTCGCCCACAATTACTTCTTCAATTTTTAGGTTTTTGTGCGGGAGGCGTTTCCTTATTAGATTAATGTTTATCTTTATGTTTTCAGTGAAGCCTTCGCGGGAGCCACGGATTACCGTTGAAGTGGGCGGTTCTTGGACTGCGCGTGTGGCGACGTGAACGGTGTTGAACGAGAGGGGTTTTTTTTCGCCGTCCACAAATAAAACGGTGAACCCGCGAAGGATTTTTTCCTCCATTTCGTCTTCTTCGACTTCTTCGCAGTCACACTGAGACACGATATTTTCTTGCAAAGTTGCGTTTGTGATTTCTTTTTTTGAAGTGCGCAAAATGGGGGCGATAATACTCTGATAAATTTCTTCGTGGTTGGCAATTTCGTCAATGTATACACACGAGATATTTTTGCCACCGCAAAAGAGATGTTTAACAATGAGGTCTGGGCAGTTGCCAAAACTCTCCTTTATTTTTTTAACGCTATCCTTAGCAATTATTTTTTTCATATTGTT
>CAYJEF010000039.1:0-6238 GCA_964369125.1 uncultured Christensenella sp. | reverse complement strand
GCATACAACTATGTGAAAGTGGACGTCACAATATCAGATAATTCCAACAACACTGTTACTGCGAGTTCCATAACAAACGATATTTACACCTATGAATTCAAGACTGCCGGCACCTATACACTTACGTTCAAAGTCACCGACAAAGTCGGCAACCGCGAAACCTTTACCCGAACTTTCACTGTATCAGCAGACACAACCTCCGGCATCGACGCGACCACAATTATTGGCACAGTGCTTATCGTTGTCTCCGCAGTCATTCTCATTGGCGTCCTTATCTATTTCGTTAAGGGAACAAAATTCATTTCCAAGAAAAAAGTTCTCAAAAGAGACATCAAAAAGGACACTAAAAAAGACTAATCTTAACAAAAGTGTAAAAACTCAACTGTAATGGTTGAGTTTTTTTATCTAACAAGAACAAATGTTCTTGTGTTTTTGCCCCTAAATTGATATAATAATTTCGTAAAAAGCAAAAAAAGTTAAAAGGAATATTATGGCATTCGAACTCGTCTCAAATTACTCGCTTTGTGGTGACCAACCTCGGGCAGTAGAGAGCATTGTCTCTGGCATAGAAAGTGGACTAAAGGAGCAAGTTTTGCAGGGAGTCACCGGCAGTGGTAAAACTTTCACCATGGCAAATATCATAAAGCGTGTGAACAAACCCGCTCTTATCCTTGCACACAACAAAACTTTAGCCGGTCAACTTTGCAACGAATTTCGTGAGTTTTTTCCTAATAACCGCGTCGAGTATTTCGTCTCATATTACGACTACTATCAGCCCGAAGCCTACATTGTCAAAAGCGACACATATATTGAAAAAGATGCCTCAATCAACGAGGAAATTGACCGCCTCCGCCATTCTGCCACCAGTTCGCTCCTTGAAACAAACGACGTAATCGTGGTCGCGTCCGTCTCCTGCATCTACGCACTTGGCGCACCCGAGGAGTATTACAATATGCACCTGTCCATTCGCAAAGGTAACGACTATAACATCAAGGAAATTATCAAAAAACTTCTGGAAATCCAATATGAACGCAACGACATCGAGTTCAAACGCTCCACATTTCGCGTAAAAGGCGACACTCTCGACATAATTCCCAGCAACTACAACGAAAAGGCCGTCCGCATTGAATTTTTTGATAGAACTGTGGAAAGAATATATGAGTTCGATGTTCTTTCAAACAAAGTTCTACTTGAACTTAACCACATAGCCATTTTTCCCGCTACGCATTATGCCGTAAGCAGCGATGACCTGAAACTTGCACTGCAAGAAATAGAAAAAGACCGAGATATCGAAGTTCAAAAATTTTTGGACGCGGGCAAATTTATCGAAGCCCAGCGACTCAAAGAGCGCGTGAGTTACGACGTGGAGATGATGCGCGAAGTTGGCTATTGCAGTGGAATCGAGAACTATTCCCGATATTTTGACGGACGCAAGAAGGGTGACGCACCGTTCACACTGCTCGATTATTTCAAAAAGGATTTCATTTTGTTTGTTGATGAAAGCCATATAACTCTCCCACAAGTGCGCGGAATGTATAATGGCGACCGCCAACGAAAAGGCACCCTTGTCGACTACGGTTTTAGGCTTAGATCCGCCTACGACAACCGTCCGCTGAACTTTGAAGAGTTCAATTCCCGTATAAATCAAGTGGTCTACGTCTCCGCCACACCCGCACCATATGAAATGACACGTGCTGAAAATGTCGCCGTGCAACTTATACGCCCAACCGGACTCCTCGACCCAAATGTGGAGGTCCGCCCATCAAAATATCAGGTTGACGAACTTATTGAAGAGATAAACCTAGTCGTGGAAAAGGGCGGTCGCGTCCTTGTCACCACGCTCACAAAGAAAATGGCGGAAAGTTTGACCGAATACCTCACAAACTACAAGATAAAAGTGCGTTATATGCATTCCGACATCGACGCACTCGAACGCCTTGACATTATAAACGGACTTCGCAAAGGCAATTTCGACGTCCTCGTCGGCATAAATCTACTCCGAGAAGGTCTTGATATCCCCGAAGTTATGCTTGTAGCAATTTTGGACGCTGACAAAGAGGGATTTTTACGCAGTGAAACCTCGCTTGTCCAAACCATTGGTCGTGCCGCGAGAAATAGCGAAAGTAAAGTAATAATGTTTGCCGACATCATAACGGGCTCAATGCAACGAGCCATAGATATCACAAACGAACGCCGTAAAATCCAGCATCAATACAACAAAGAGCACGGCATCGTTCCAAAAACAATCATAAAAAAAGTCACTAATGTCCCAAGTATTTCCAATGATTACAAGAAAAAGAAAGAAAAAAGTAGCGAAAAAATCGGCAGGAAAGACATTTTACAAGAAATAGACCGTCTAGGGGAACTTCTTAACACTTGCGTTAGGAGTCTAGATTTTGAAAGTGCCATAAAACTACGAGATAGAATTTCAGAACTTAAACTGATGCTAAACGAATAGAGGTGAAAATTGAAAGAAGAAATCGTCATTAAAGGTGCAAAAGAAAATAACCTAAAAAATATCGATCTGACACTTCCGCGGAACAAACTCATTGTGTTTTCGGGTGTGTCGGGCAGTGGCAAATCCACCCTTGCATTCGACACAATTTTTGCCGAGGGTCAAAGGCGATTTATAGAGTCGCTTTCGTCCTATGCCCGCCAATTTTTGGGGCAAATGGCAAAACCGAACGTCGAGAGTATTGAGGGACTTTCCCCCGCTATTTCTATAGACCAAAAGACCACGTCGCACAACCCGCGTTCGACCGTTGGCACCGTCACCGAAATATATGATTATTTCAGGCTTTTATATTCGCGCCTTGGCGTGCCCTATTGTCCAAATTGCAAGAAACCAATCTCAACAATGAGCGTAGACAATATAGTCGATGCAATTTTAAATTTTGAAGAAGATTCGAAAATCGTTATCATTGCCCCTATTGTTAGGCAAGAAAAGGGCAGTTTTCAAAAACTCCTTGACGACCTAAAAAAAGACGGCTTTGCTAGAGTGGAAATAGACGGCGAAATTTTTCCTCTCACCGACGAACTACTGCTCGACAAAAATTTAAAACACGACATCAGTGTTGTCGTAGACAGACTAAAAGTTCGCTCGGAAAACCGCAGTCGCTTGTCCGAAAGCGTGGAATCCGCGCTAAAACTTTCAAAAGGTCTCGTAAAAATTTTACTAAACGAAGACAAAACTTTTGTCTATAACAACTCCTATGCATGCGAAGAATGTGGTTTTTCGTTCGAGGAAATTTCTCCGCGACTCTTCAGTTTTAACAGTCCCTTTGGTGCATGTCCAAAATGCTCAGGGCTCGGATTTACCAGCGATATCGACGAAAGTCTGCTCATTCGCCACCCCGAAAAAACTTTGAGAGAAGGCGGAATGCGAATTTCCACGTGGACGTCTGATCTTTCGTCTATTAACGATATGTATCTAAGCGCACTATCACAAAGATACAATTTCAGCCTCGATGTCCCAGTCAAAGACTTACCAAAGGAAATTTTGCAAATTTTGCTGTATGGCAATGACGGCGAACAACTCAAAATCAAAATGACAAACTCAAAATTTCAAGGCAGTTATACCAGCAGTTGGGAAGGGCTTGTCCCAAATCTCAGGCGCCGTTTTGTGGAAACAAAAAGCGATTATATCAAGCAAGAAATATCGAAAATTATGCGCGAAAGCGACTGCAAAGCGTGTGGCGGAAAGCGCCTTAATGAAAAAGCGCTCAGCGTTTTTATTGGCAGAAAAAATATTGCCGATACTATGCATATGTGCGCAAGCGACTTGCGCGATTTTTGCTCAAAACTAAAATTTGATGACTCCCAAAATGCAATTGCCGAGCCAATAATGAAAGAAATTAACGCCAGACTTACGTTCCTTTGCGACGTTGGGCTCGACTATTTGACCATAGATAGAATCTCGAGAACCCTCAGCGGTGGCGAAGCACAACGAATTCGTCTCGCTACTCAAATAGGCAGTGGTCTTGTCGGCGTGACGTACATTTTGGACGAACCAAGCATCGGTCTTCACCAGTTTGATAACGAAAAATTACTCCGCTCGCTAAAGCGCCTTCGCGACCTTGGCAACACCCTTATTGTGGTGGAGCACGACGAAGACACCATTCGCGAAGCAGATTACATCGTCGACATTGGTCCCAAAGCCGGCGTCAACGGTGGCGAAATTGTCGCTCAAGGCAGCATAGGGGATATCATAAAATCTAAAAAATCAATCACGGGAAAATTTCTCTCTGGTGAACTTTCAATCGAAATCCCAACAACAAGGAACCAACCCTCGGGCTATATTTCCATTTCTGGCGCCAAGCAAAATAATTTAAAAAATATCTCCGTCGACATTCCTCTTGGTGTATTTTCCGTCGTCACTGGTGTGTCAGGCAGTGGAAAATCAAGCCTTATAAGCGAGATTTTGTTCCCTGCAATTTCCAATCGAATAATGGGTTCCACGCTTCCTGAGGGCGTTTACAGGGCAATTAATGGGTGTGAACAAGTGAACAAGGTCATAAACATCGACCAATCGCCCATTGGCAAGACCCCAAGAAGTAACCCTGCCACATACATCGGTTTGTTTACATTAATTCGCGACCTGTTCGCGCAAACCATCGACGCCAAAGAGCGCGGGTACAAAACTGGCAGGTTCAGTTTTAACATTAGCGGTGGCAGATGTGAAACTTGCGAAGGCTGTGGAGAGAAGAAAATAGAAATGTTTTTCCTCCCAGACGTCTATGTCCCATGTCCAGAATGCAAAGGCAAACGCTACAACCGCGAGACTTTGCAAGTGAAATTTAAAGGCAAAAATATCAGCGACGTCCTAGAGATGACAGTGGAAGAAGCGCTAATATTTTTCGAAAATATCCCTTCAATCAAAAACAAAATTCAAAGTCTCTACGACGTTGGGCTTGGTTACATTCGCCTCGGTCAAAACGCCACGACTTTAAGTGGTGGCGAAGCCCAAAGGGTAAAACTCGCCAGTGAACTTTGCAGGCGCGATACTGGGAGAACCCTCTATATTCTCGACGAACCAACAACTGGGCTCCATTCCTACGACATCAAAAAACTCATAAAAATTTTAAAAACTTTGGTCGAAAAAGGTAACACCGTAGTTGTAATTGAACACAATCTCGATGTCATCAAAGTCGCCGATTATATCATTGACCTTGGTCCAGAAGGTGGCGACAAAGGCGGAAAAATTTTGGCAACAGGCACCCCCGAGCAAGTTGCAAAAGTAGAGGAAAGTAAAACCGCAATATTCCTTAGAAAAATCTTAAAACAGATATAATAATTGCAAAATTAGAGAAAAAATATTATAATAATCATGTGGAAAATTATTACAATATTTTGAAAATAAAAAAAGATGCGACGACCGACCAAATCAAAAGGGCATACCTAACCCTCGTCACGAAATTTCACCCCGACGTCTATATTGGAGACAAAGAATATGCTTTGCAAATAACTTCCGCCATAACGGAAGCCTATAGCGTTCTAAAAGACGAGGAGCGTCGCAGGGAATATGACATTGCCCACCGGGTGAACACCATAGACACGATATACCAAGACTACATGAATAAAGTTGGCACAGAGAATAATTTTGATGTAAATCGCCCCTACTATGGCAAAAATTACGACCAAGAGACCTCGCGAAAATATTTTAAAAATGCCAAAATTAAACCCCGACACCGAGGAATTTTTAAAAAACTTTTTACCTCAAAACTCTTCTATTGCCTCCTATTTGTCTTCGCAATCGAGGCTGTGATAATATATTTTATCTATGTAAAATCGCTCTAAAATTTTGCTTTATAGCAAATTATTGATATTAAACCCCATCATATAATGCAGGAAATGCGCGTAACTTTGAATGTTGGATATATTTTCTATAGCCAGCGATTTTTCGTTGTTCTTAACGGCAACGCTAAGTTTGCTTATGCTTTCATTCACGCTCTTTATCTTTTCATAATTCGTGAAAAAGCAAAGTTTATTCTCTTCGTCCTTCCAAATATTTTTAAAATTATCCACCGCCATACCAATTTCCTCGGTGTTAATATTAGTCGAGGAATTATCAACCAAAGTCAAAATTGCCGTCGTTTGACTTTCAATGTTATAAATAGTGTTGTGCAAAAGTATTTCTTCCCAAACGCTAATACCAGAAAGTAAACAAATAATAAACAAAATTGCAAAAAATCTCTTCATTTTTTCACCTCTTTTGTTAAAATTTTACACTTCCCATATT
>CAYJEF010000038.1:4848-6354 GCA_964369125.1 uncultured Christensenella sp. | reverse complement strand
CCATTTTCCCTCCATTTTTTCCTATATTTTATATTATAAGCAGTTTTTTGCAAAACAAATACGACGAGATTAAAAAACTTGTTTGCGATAACTCTCCTAAAATGCTATCATAATTTTAATTTACGGGAGGAATACAAGATGAATTTGAAGGGCAAAAAGGTTTTGGTAGTAACTTCTACCGACAATATGATTTCGCAATTTCTCATTCCGCACATTAGGGATATGCAAAAACAAGGAGCAACTGTCGAGTGTGCGTGCAATAAGACGGACTTTTTTTATGATATGCTCGAAAACGAATATGGTTTTACTATGCACAAACTTGATATCCCCAGAAAACCTCTTAGTTTCAAACTCTTTAAGGCAAAAGACCAACTGGTGAAACTTATTAAGCAAAATGAATATGATTTAATTCATTGTCAGCAACCTGTCGGCGGTGTTCTAGCGCGTCTTGCTGGGCATCAATGTAAAGTGCCGGTTCTATATATTGCCCATGGATTTCATTTTTTTAAAGGTGCACCGCTTAAAAATAAGTTGATTTATAAAACCATTGAAAAGGATATGGCGAAGAAAACCGACGCGCTCGTGACCATAAACGACGAAGACTACGCCTCCGCCCTCAAAATGAAGGCGAAAAAAGTCTATAAAATTAACGGGATTGGCGTGGAAATGGACAAATATAAGATGGACAAAGAACTCGACGAAGCAGAATTTAGAAAGTCTCTTGGCGTGGACTCGGGCGATTTTGTCGTGCTTTCAGTAGCAGAATTTACCAAAAACAAAAATATCATATCTGTTATAAAAGCCATTGAGAGTATTGAAAACCGCAAAATTAAACTGCTACTTTGTGGTAGAGGCGAACAAGAAAATAATTTGAGAGAGTATGTAGACTCACACAACATACAAGATAGAGTCCTGTTTTTGGGTTATAGAAAAGACATCTCAAACTGTATTCAGGTTGCAAACGCCGTAGTGCTTGTTTCTTTTAGGGAGGGGTTGCCAAAGTCGCTGATGGAAGCAATGAGCGTCGGCAAGCCAATGATTGGCAGTAATGTGCGCGGAATCCGAGATTTGATAGGGGCAAACGAGGGCGGTATACTAGTGAAACCGGCTGACGTGACGGCAATCAAAAACGCCATTGTAACTCTTCAAAGTGACAAAAAATTGTGCCGTAAAATTAGCGCGCGCAACAAAAAATTCGTAAAGAATTTTTCCCTTAAAGTAGTGCTCAAACAAATGAGAGAAATCTATAAAAACATATAGTTTTTAGACGTCAATTTCGTGGACATCGTCTTCTATTTGGACGTTTATTTCATTTTCGTGACGGGTCTTGTCTTTCATAATTTGGTCGTTTGGCATAATGACGAAATTGCCCTCCGCTTCCGCCAAAACTTCACGAGATTTATTTATAAGTTTTGCGCTGGCAGTAAATATCCTGCCAGATTTTTTTAGCATTTTGGCAACACCCAGCAGTTCTTCGCCATATGGCACAGGCTTGCGATATTTTAT
>CAYJEF010000038.1:0-4838 GCA_964369125.1 uncultured Christensenella sp. | reverse complement strand
ATATTTTATCGTAAGAGTTGCCGTGACGCCCAAAAGTTCGGGGTCTTTGACCCAAAGTGTCCTGCCCGCCAGTTCGTCAAGGAGCGCGCAAATCATTCCGCCATGCACTCTGCCTGGGTAACTTTGGTGCTCATTTTTGTATGTTAAGACGGCGCAAACGCTGCCGTCCTCCATATTATAAAATCGTGTGTGCGCTCCAAGTGTGTTATCCACCCCGCATATTAAACACATTCTGCTATTAGGTTGCTTTGAAATAACTTTCATACTAACTCCTAAAATTAATTTATCATAAAAAAATTTATTTGTCGCATACTTTGCGACTTAATCAAAAAAAATTGTTGCAAAAATAAAACTCTTTTGTTACAATAGCAATGTTTTAATATGCGAGTGTGGCGAAACTGGTAGACGCGCACGTTTAAGGGGCGTGTGGGAGACCATGTGGGTTCGAGTCCCACCATTCGCACCAAAAAAGACACCCGCAAGGGTGTTTTTTAGTGCGAATGGTGGGGGTCGAACGGAGCCGTTAAGAAACCTTGCCAGTGGCTAGGTTTTAGCGAGTGGCGTGATAGCATTACGCAAAAAGTTTTTTGAAAGCAGATTGTTCACGAAACATATTTGAAATCCACATAATTATTACCAGCGGAGCGAGTCCCGCAAATTCTAGCGAATTTATTGGAACAGTGAATAAAAAATTGAGGTGTTTTTTAGTGCGAATGGTGGGGGTCGAACGGAGCGTTACTGGGGTGGCAACAAAATTATGACGTTGTTCGCAAGGTTGAGCCCTTTCTCTGCAACTACAATTTTATTTTTATTCCCATTCCTTCTTTTGTTTAGAGGACGATTTTAAAGTATTCTCAATATTCATTTAGTTGTCTCATAAATTTTTAGTATTACTTAATATTTTAGAAAACTAAATAATTCTTCGCCAAAGGAAGAAACACTTAAAAAAAATTAACAATTTATCAAAGTTTTATGAACAAAGTTAAAATTTTTGTGTCGCCATACAAGAGCGAAGCGAGTTGCCACCCCAGTTTTTATGTATTTCGCGGTGGATTTAGCCACTCTTTAAATTCTTCCATACCTTCCATAACAAGCGGTTTTTGGCTGGGTTCGAGATATGCAAGAAGGGAGAGAAGTTCGCCAACGTGGTTAAGTTCTTCGTCCCGAATATGGATCCACGTGCGCTTTGCCACTTCGTTTGACGTAACATATATATGCTCGTCATAGTCGATGATTGCCTGAATCTCGCCGATGAGGTCGCGTCGTGCGTTTTGCAAAGTCTGGAAGTCCGAAGCCGACACCTTAACGCTGGGATTTCCTCCTTGGTAATTATTGTTTTGTTGATATGGTGCAAACATATTGCCTCCTAATTTCGTTTATATCTTATATTCCGCGCGCGCAAAATTTGTGTGATTTTTTAATTTATTTATGTGATTTGTTTTCAAAAATTCGATTTTATGCTAAAATTTTGCATATTAAATCAATATTGACATATCTTTTGTTGCCCACAAGTAAAATGATAATAGGGTCCAAAAGCGCCAAAAACATTCAAAATATGCTGTCCATATGAAAATTTCGAGGGGTTTATATGAAATATTTTCACCACAATTCCATCAGTGAGACGTTAAACGTTCTTAAAACGACCGCCGAGGGTCTGACAACTGAAGAGGCAATAGATAGGCTCGCAAAGCACGGCGAAAACGCGCTAAAACCCGCCAAAAAACAAAATTTGATGTTGAAATTTCTGTCGCAATTCAAGGACGTTATGGTCATAATTCTTTTGTGTGCTGCGGTGATATCTCTCGTGTTTGCGATTTTGGAGCAAAAAAGTAGCGAACTTATTGACGCAGGTATAATTTTCGGCATAGTTATCGTAAACGCGACCCTTGGATTCACGCAGGAACTTAAAGCCGAAAACGCGCTTGACAGCCTAAAGAAAATGGCGAAGCCTTTCACCAATGTTCTACGTGACGGCGAGGAAAAACGTATCCGCACGGACGACGTGGTTGTGGGGGATATTGTGCTCCTTGAAGCCGGAGACGTGGTCCCCGCGGACCTACTGCTGATTGAAAGCGCAAGCCTCAAGTGCGACGAATCCTCCCTAACCGGCGAAAGCAGTGCTGTCGAAAAAACTGCGGGAGTAGTCTTAGCCGAAAACACGCCGTTGGGAGACCGTAAAAATATGTGCTTCTCGTCTACTGTCGTCGCGTATGGCAGAGCGCAAGGCGTGGTGGTCGCGACTGGTCAAAATGCAGAAATCGGCAAGATTGCGTCACTTTTGATTGACGAGAAAAAAGAGACGACTCCGCTCCAAAAAAGCCTTGCGAAATTGGGCGAAATTATCACCTTTATTGTGCTTGGCGTCGCCATAGTAATTTTCCTTGTAGACGTTATTTTTGCCCACCAAGGCTACGTCGACTCGTTCCTGACCGCCGTAGCGATTGCTGTCGCCGCCATTCCCGAAAGTTTGCCCGCTATTGTCACGATAATTCTCTCTATTGGCGTTACGAAACTCGCCAAAAAGAACGCGATAATCAAGAAACTTCACGCCGTGGAAACTCTCGGGTGTTGCCAAGTGATTTGCAGTGACAAGACGGGCACTATTACTCAAAACAAAATGACCGTGCGCGAAATCTTCGTTGGCGAAAATTTCAAAAATGCCATTGACCTTCAAAACGCACGTCATTTGGAACTGCTGACTTGTATGACTCTTTGCAACGACGCAAAGAAGCAAAAAGGCGGATATTTTGGCGACCCAACGGAAACGGCTCTCATTCAATTTTCAGAGACATTCGATATGAACAAGCGAGGGCTCGAGACGAAATTTCGACGTGTGGGAGAAGTTCCTTTTGACTCTAAACGCAAGCTTATGACAACGGTTAATGTCTGTGGCGACAACTTTGTTCAATGGACCAAAGGCGCTGTGGACGAACTGCTCGAACATTGCACGCATATTTACGATAACGGCACACTTCGCAAACTGACGATCAACGACATTGAAACAATCAAGAAAAAAAACAACCAAATGTGCAATCTGGCACTTCGAGTGCTGGCATATGCCACAAAGACTTTGGAGGAGACAAAACCAACTTTTGCCGACGAAAAGGTTAAATATGACAAGAAAATAGAGGAAGATAACCTGACATTTTTGGGACTCAGCGGTATGATGGACCCCCCACGTGAGGAGGTGTATGCCGCCATAGAGGAGTGTAGAGGTGCTGGTATGCGCGCCGTTATGATTACGGGCGACCACAAGGACACCGCCTACGCCATAGCCAAAGAACTAGGTATGGTGAAAAGTGAAAAAGAGGTAGTGAACGGCAGTTATCTTGACAAGTTTACCGACAAACAACTGGTGAAGGAAATCAATAACTATAATGTATTTACGCGCGTGAGTCCCGAGCATAAAGTCCGTATTGTTCGGGCTCTTCAGGCAAACGGCAAGATTGTTGCAATGACGGGCGACGGCGTGAATGATGCCCCTAGCGTGAAGGCAGCGAACATCGGCATTGGTATGGGTGATGTTGGCACTGACGTGACAAAAGAAGTGGCGGATATGATTTTGGCGGACGATAATTTCGCGACAATCGTCGTGGCAGTGCGCGAGGGCAGGCGAATTTTTGCGAATATTCAAAAGACTATTCAGTTCCTTTTGGGTTGCAATATCGCCGAAGTTTTAACGGTGTTCGCCCTTACACTTTTATTCCCTTCACACCCATTTTTAAACGCTGTTCAACTGCTGTTTATCAACCTTGTCACCGACACCTTGCCGTCCATTTCGTTGGGACTTGAAGTAAGCGAAAATGACTCTATGAAAAAACCTCCGCGCGACGCTAGGGAAAATATTATCGGCGGGCGATTAGGCGTGAATATTCTCTATCAAGGCGTCGTGCAAATGCTCATAATTGTGGGTGTATATTTGGTAGGACTCTACGGATTTGGTGACGTTTGCGTTGCAACCAGTATGGCATTTTTGACCATAAACTTCATTCAGTTGTTTCATATGTATAACGTGCGAACCTCAAAAAGTATTTTTTCCGAGAACCCGTTTAGAAATTGGCTTTTAAACTTCGCGTTTGTCGTCGAATTTGCGTTCCTGCTCCTCGTGGCGCTCATACCCGAAGTCGCCAATATCTTCGGCATTTGCCACCTGACTTTCACGCAATGGTTGGTGGTACTTGGTGGTTCAATGATTATTATCCCAGTGTGCGAGATAGTAAAAATTTTCCAACGAAATAACGATAAAAGAAAAGCCGAGGCACAAAGCAAATAAATCAAACAATAAATTTAAAAACGGCAAAATTTCTGCCGTTTTTTTTATAAATATTTCAAAGTATTATCTGAAAACCTTCGCCGTCTTCTGGTTTTATTTTTTCTAGTTTAATAACACTTGCCATATTCTCTCTTATTTTTTTTGTGGCTTTACTGCCTATATTTTTACCAAACAATTCCCCTGCGATAAGTGCGACTAGTTCGAAGTAAAACAGCAGTCGTCCTACGGTTTTGTCGTCATTGTCCGCTATTTCAAGTGTAAAGTTTGGTGTGTCCATTTCGTAAAAAGTGTTCTTTTGTGCGATAAATTTAATGTTTTGCAATTCTTGTTTTGATTTTGGAAGGTTAAAATCCGAGGATAGTTTTGAAAATTTTATGTTTTTTGTTTTCGACAGTTTCAAAATCATTTCTACTTTATTCTCACAATTTAAGTTAAAATCCGCGAGCAACATTTCAAAATGTTTCGCGAAATCTTTTAGTTCGTTTTCAAAAAAATTTATTGCAACGCTCCTATTCTTTTCGGTATAAAATTTGTACAAAATAGTTGCGGTTGCAAACGCAAGAGA
>CAYJEF010000037.1:0-6606 GCA_964369125.1 uncultured Christensenella sp. | reverse complement strand
ATTTGTTTCAGTAGCTCAGTTGGATAGAGCACCGCCCTTCTAAGGCGGGTGTCGGGGGTTCGAATCCCTCCTGGAACACCAATCACAAATTATATTTGTGATAGTGAGCCTTGGAGGGGCTCGAACGGAGCGTACAAAAAGGCACCTTTGTGTGCGTTTTTAGCGAGTGGCGTGATAGCCTTACGTAAGAAATTTTTTTGTAGTTCTGTTCAAAAAACAAATTCGTTGGTGACGAAATTAAAACCAGCGGAGCGAATCCCTCCTGGAACACCATATGGTGAATGTAGCGCAGTTGGTTAGAGCGCCAGATTGTGGATCTGGAGGTCGTGGGTTCGAATCCCATCTTTCACCCCAAAATACTGGGGTAGCAACAAAATCTTTACGTTTTTCGCAAACTTTGTTTGCTCTGCAACCACCCCACATAGGGTTCCCGCACAAGTTTACTTGTGTGGGATAGAGGAAAAATGATGGAGCAAGCGAATTTTTGATGAAATCAAAATAAGCAAGCGAAATCCATTTTGACAAGTTTCACCTCACACTCTCCTTTGCAGGGAAAAAAAATTACGCGGTCACGCCTAAAGGCTAACCGCTACTTTTTTGTTTCTACCCTCATGCTCTCTTAATTACAATTTCTAATAACTCATTGTAAACTCAAGAAAAATAATGTGACGGGGGCGACCGAATTTCACGAAGTGAAATTGCACTCATAAGAGTGCAATTTTTGCTACTGAAAGTAGCAAAAATACGGTCGCCCCTTCTTTTCCCACTTAATCACACAAAATATGTTCTTGTGATTTTCTTTCATTTTGACGAATATTTTGTGAAAATTCACGGTTATCGAAATCATCTTCGCCAGTTTGCTCTGACCATTTGGGAGTTTTAAACGCTTTTTGGTCACAAAGCATAAGTTCGCGCACATCATATTCAACACCAATTAAAGCGCCTAATCTGTAACAAGCGTCGATTTCTTCGTTATATTTTGCTATGTCACCCTTCGCCTTTGATTTCTTTTTTTGAAGGTCAAAAATCATTTTTTCCATCCAATATCTGTCGCTAAAATTGATGTGTTTAAACAACTTATATTGTTCCCCAACCACTAGCGCTCTTTGGCGGTCAATAGCACTCAAAGCCGAGAGTAAAATGTCATTTTTCGTGTATCCCGCAGGTGGTGTTTCGATGCTGGAAATTTGCAAAATTATATCTTCTGCGGTGGTATCTTTGTTAATCTCAATGACTTTTTTTAGCCTTGCCATAAGCGAATCTTTGAGAGTTTTGTAGCTATAAATTGCGCGGTCCTTAAAATCAATGTTTGCATCAAGTCTGGTCATAAAATCTTTTGGTCCCTTTGCACCGTCGATAAGAGTTTTTTTGACGGCACTAAATAAATTTTCGCGGGAAAATTCAAAAGGAAAATCAACCAATCTGTCCACACGCCTAAAGAGCATTTCCTTAGTAAATCCCGAATTTGTTTCCTCATTCGTCAAAAGGTCTTTGTTGTTCATAAAAAAAGAATACGCCAAAATCTCGCCCGGGTTTTTAAAATAGAGCCCTTTGCCGAATTCTTGCTCTAAAAAAGTGCCTTGTGGTTTTGCGCCATCTTCCACGTAATATTCTTTGCTAAAATTGTAAGTTGGGATTTCCAATTTGTGAACTTTTTTGCTCATAAAAACTCCTTATATAAATAAATATTAATATTAAACGCCCAAAAAGTCAACTCTCCACAATTTATTAGAGCGCTACTTCCAAAGTTTCGTCATTAAAATATTCTTTTGGACATTCTACTTCCGCTTCTTTATCTTGTGTGTTCTGTGAACTGCATATTAAAATATCTTCTAAATCGTAATAAGAATCACGTAATGCTTTTATATGATAGCAAATTTTGGTTTGTTCTTCTTGAGACAATGGGCTATCTATTTTGCACGAAAATTCGTCTTCTTTAGTATTTTTAGTATTTTGGTCTTCCCAAACAAACCCCATACAAATTATTTTATTTGAAAGTTCTGGATAGTTTTCACAGAGATATCTTTTTTCTTCGTCTATAATTTCCATTGCTTTTGTAATAAAACTCGTCTTTGAATATGGTTTTGGCGTGGATTCCAAACTGGCGATTTGAATTAAAATATCCTTTTTGTTATTTAAACTATAGTTTTTAACCCTGTTCCTTAACCTTATTAAAAACGCATTTTTAATCTGAAAATAACTATTAACGCCGTTAAAATATAAATCCATATATTTTTCGAGTATGCCAAAGAAATTATAAGGCATCACATTGTTATCTAGGAGTAAATTTTTGGCAAGTTTAATAAATTCGTCTTCTGGAAAAATTTTTGGAAAATCCATATAGTTATCCACCTTGCATAGAAGATCTTCCTTCATTATCCCGGGTCTTTTTATGTCTTTTAAAAGTTCTTCGTTTTCAGAAACTAAAGCACGAGCGAATTTTTCTGCTGGGTCAACAATTTCTTCTTTCAATTTTTCACCTCAATATTATAAAAAATTATAACAAAAGAATATTGCAAAGTCAATATTGACTATTTTTGTGAATAAAAACAACAAATGAACTTAAACTAGCATAAAAAGGGGGTTATAAAATGAAGATTGCAAACACACTCGCTTGGATTCTCCTTCTGATTGGCGGACTAAACTGGCTGGTCATCGGGATTTTCTCTCTCAATCTTGTCGGGCTCATCTTCGGCGGTGTAACGATTCTGCTTCGAATTGTCTACATTCTCGTTGGGCTCAGCGCGCTGTGGCTTCTCATCGTTCCTTTTATGGAAAGAGGAAGAATTACACTCTGGGGGGAAAGATAAAAAAGAACTCACTTTAAAAGTGAGTTTTCTTTTTTAGGCACGCAAGAAACAATTTGAGCGTATGCGAAATTTTTTCTTTGAGATTTATAGCAATATGCAAATTATCCCGCCCTTGCCCTCGTTCACAATGCGCGACAATGTTCTGCGCATCTTCTTTTGGGCTTCAACGGGCATCTGGACTATCTTTTTGTTGAGTCCTTCGTTCACGAGGCTGTGCATACTTTTGCCAAACATATTCGTTTCCCAAAGGCTTTTTGGATTATTTTCGAATTCTTTTAGTAAATATTTCACCAGTTCCTCGCTCTGCTGTTCGGAGCCGACGATAGGACTAATTTCCGTCTCGACGTCCACTTTCATAATATGAAAACTTGGGGCGCTAGCTTTAAGGCGCACGCCATAGCGACTGCCCTGTTTCACCATTTCGGGTTCTTCAAGCGTCATTTCGTCCATACGAGGGCTAACGATGCCATAGCCCGTTTGTGCAACTTGCGAAAGCGCGTCGCTGAGTTTGTCATATTCACTTTTAGCGAACGCGAGTTTTTTTATGTAACTTACGAGTTCAAAATCGCTGGTGATTTTTTGGTCACATTCACGCGAGAGGACTTTATAGAACAAATCCTGCTTTGGCTGAATGTCAAGGTATGCAATACCCTTGCCCATATCAATGTTTGCGATGTTTACAACTTCGAAATTGTCGCTACTTTCAAACGCCAACATTTTGCTGTCAAGGTCGCCAATTTTTCGTGCGGTGTCCAAAATATTTTTGGATTGCGTGACGATTTCTTGAATAAGTTCGTCGCCATATGGCATAACTTGGAGCCAACTTGGCATCTTTACGCGCAGTGAATAGAGCGGAAATTCCTCCAAAATTGTGACAAAAATCTCGTTAACATCTTCTGCAGTTAAATGCAAAACGTCGACCGCAACAACAGGAGTGTCGTATTTCTTTGAAAGAGTGTTGCAAAGGTTCACAGTAGCGTCGTCGTTTTGAACGGCAGAGTTCACCACCACAACAAATGGCTTGCCAATGGCTTTTAGTTCCTCCACAGCCTTTTCTTCGGCGCGGACAAAATTTTGCCTCCCAAGTTCCCCAAAACTGCCGTCTGTCGTCATCATAACGGCTATCGTCGAGTGGTCGGTAATGACCTTTTTTGTGCCAATCTCCGCAGCGTCTTCAAACGGAAGTGGTTTGTCGCTCCAAGGCGTTTTTACAAGGCGCGGTTTGTTGTTTTCAAGCAGTCCTTCGGCGCCACTTATCGTAAAACCGACGCAGTCCACAATGCGAATTTTCAAGTTCACATTGTCATTCACTGTAATTTTAACCGCTTCTTTTGGCACAAAACGAGGTTGCGTCGTCATAATTGTTTTACCGTCAGCGCTTTGAGGCAATTCATCTATCGTTCGCGATTTATCATATTCATTGGTGATGTTTGGTATGACCATTTCGCTCATAAAATTCGTTATGAACGTGGACTTTCCGCACCTTACAGGACCCACGACCCCAAGGTAAATTTCGCCGTGCGTCCGAATGGCAATGTCGTCATATATTTTCATTATAATCCTCCAAGAATTATTTATAAAAATATATGTTAGTTACACTTTATATATGCCAAAATTCACAAAGTGACTAGTAAATTTCAGCCGATTTCTTTACTCCTAAGTTTTTCTTTTTCTTGTTTATTCAGTCGCTTTTTGTGCGAGCGTTTTGAAAAACTTTTCACAAAATTTAGGCGATTTTCCTTGCCTGTTAAAAGCCTTATAATGTTGCTCCTGTGCGAAAACATTATAAGGAAAAATATCGCAAATAATATGCAACTAAGCACGATATTACCCTGCCCCGTAATAAGCCCTAGGGCGTATGCTTCGTAAATTGTGAAAATGGTTACAATGCAAAATGTCATAACCGACGCATAATCGCACAAAAATAAAAACAAAAATCCAAACGCGAAAGTAATGACGCCCAAGACAGGGGTGGCGACGCAAAACATTCCATACACCGCCGCCATTCCCTTACCACCTTTGAAACGGTAGAACACAGGGAAAATTGTGCCCAAAAGCGACGACAACCCGCCAAGGAACAGCCCAATATACGACTCAATACCCGTCCAGCCAAACAGCCACTTTCCGATTATGGCGGGAACGATGCCTTTTAGCATATCAAACAAAAGCGTAATTGCGCCCACGAAAAACCCGAGGTTCCTGACCATATTCATTGTGCCGGGGTTGCCACTGCCCGATTTTAAGATGTCATAGTGGTTTGCTTTGCTGATAATTTTGGCGAAAAAAATATTGCCAACGAGGTATGAAAACACTATTAAAATGACATATCTCCACCATTCCACTTAACTATTCTTCCTTATCACTTCGATTTTTAATCACGAGTTTAATAGGCGTTCCGCTAAAATCGACGGCGCGCCTGATGGTATTTTCAAGGTATCTTTCATACGAAAAGTGCATAAAACTCCTGTCGTTCACAAACACCACTATTGTTGGAGGCAAAACGCCAGTTTGCGTGGTATAAAGGATTTTTAGGCGCTGACCGTTCTTGGACGGAGGTTGTTTCATACTGATTGCACCTTGAATAATTTCGTTGAGTTGTCCCGTAGAAATTCGCCTTTGGGCGTTAGTTAGCACGCGTTCCACATTCTCCATAATTTTTTGAACCCTTTGCCCGGATTTTACGGATACAAAAAGCGGAACAAAATAGTCCATAAATTTTAGGTCCTCTTGCAGTTTTGCCGTGAACACGTTTATCGTTTTGTCGTCTTTGTCCTCGATGAGGTCCCATTTGTTCATAACAATAACGCTTGGCTTGTTCTGCTCATGCACGAATCCAGCCACCTTGATGTCTTGCTCGGTTATGCCGTCGTGTGCGTCAATCATAATTACCACAACGTCGGCGCGTTTTACTGCTTCGATGGTACGAAGGACGCTATAGCGCTCTATAGTGCCCTCCTCTATGGCTTTTTTCTTGCGCAGTCCTGCCGTGTCGATGAGAATGTAGTCTTTGCCCTGATAACGAAATTCGGCGTCAATGGCGTCACGAGTTGTGCCAGCAATCGAACTGACCACCAATCTTTCCTCGCCCAACAGGCGGTTAACAAGGCTACTTTTGCCCGAATTTGGTTTGCCCACAATGGCGATTTTCGTCACGTCACTTGGCAAAACTGCTTCCGTCAATTTGCCTAAACATTTGACAATCTCGTCAAGGAGTTCGCCAAGTCCCTTGCTTTGTTCCGCAGAAATTGGGAAAACGCGCGCGAAGCCCAGTTCATAAAATTCAAAAGATTTTTCAATCTCAAAATTGTCGAGTTTGTTCACAACAAGAATGACGTCCTTTTTAGTTCGTTTCATCAAATAGTCAGCCACGTCACGATCGGAGTTCGTCAATCCCTCTTTGCCGTCCACGAAAAACAAAATAACCTGCGCAAGGTCAACCGCAATCTGCGCCTGCGCCAAAATATTTTGCTCAATCTCGCCCCTGTTCTCAAAATCCAGCCCGCCAGTGTCCACTAGGGTAAAACTTTTGCCCACCCACTCGGCATCGCCGTAAATCCTGTCGCGCGTAACACCAGCAATGTCGTCGACAATGCTAATCCTCCTGCCACAAATTTTGTTAAAAAACGTACTTTTCCCCACATTTGGTCTTCCGACCACAGCCACTAACGGTTTCATCATATATCCTTTTGCGGTCTCGCGCTATTATATTTTTTATATTAAAATAATATCACATAAATATTATTTTGTCAATAGTTATCCCCAGGACACTATTGACCTAAATTTACAATAGTGCTAT
>CAYJEF010000036.1:0-6744 GCA_964369125.1 uncultured Christensenella sp. | reverse complement strand
ATATAATTATAATAATGCAATAAGTAATTAATATTTTATTTTTATTTAAAAAGTCCCGACCATTCAGTAGGGAAAAAAATTTATAATATGTTTTATTTTTCTATATTATTTTTTTGCTCTAAAAGACGTTTGCGTTCCTTGTGTGTATGTAGCCAAATTTCTTTATTTCTCTCAAGGCGTTTGTTGCCAATCAAATAGTCATAAATTAAAAGTATAAAGCCGTTTAGAATGTGGACGTAATAGAACAAAATTCTCCAAATGATGAGCGCCCAAACCTGTGGACCTGCTCCCAAAAACAAACTCCCAAAAAACACAGTGAAGGAGAGGTCTGCCGTCCCCGTTCCCATTGGAATTGGGTTGAAAGCGCTTGATAAATCTACCATAAGCGCAATGGAAATTATCTTTATCCACATATCAGGGCTCCAGCCGGCGAAAGCACAATATATGAAATATGGCATACTATATATGCTTAAAAAATATATAATTGAAAAAATAATATTGACCGCAATAACTATAAAAGATTTGCTATATTTTTTGGTGGTGCGGTGCCACACGTTCACAGTGTTAATAACGTTTTTAAATGATTTATTATAGTCCTTTATAATGCGAAATTTCCCGATTTTAATTTTACTTAAAAGTTTCAAACAGCCCACCACGAGTCCCGCCCCAGCGCGCCTGTTTAAAGACACAAAAGTCACCGTAAAAATGACCACTGCCAGCACGCAATAACCCACCCAACTGAGTGTGGTCGCAAGTCCCGACGCCAACCCAGTGGCGACTGTATCGGTGTTGTTTATGTTGTTAATAATGTTTGTTGTGGTAGAAAATTCGCTGAACATAAAATATGTGGCAAATATGAAAAAAATAATTTGATAGAATATGTATTTACCCATCGTCACGGAGATTCCGGCGCCCGGTTTAATGCCATATTTGTTCGCGTATAATATTTGAAATGGTTGCCCGCCTGTGCTTAGCGGAGTGATAACATCATAATATTTTCCCACTATTCCCAGTTTAAAACTTAGGTTAAACCTGTAAACGCCAGTGGAGTTGTGAATCAAATTTACAAACCTTATTTGGTCGCATAACATACCAACGAACACCGTGCCAACTGCCGCCAAAATAAACCACCAGTTGATGTTGAAAATGGCAGTCAGCGACTCGGTTGGGTTTTGCTCTCCCGAAAGTTGAACAATCAAAACTACCGCGATTGCGGCTAAGTTCAAGGCAAAATAGATAAAGTTCAGCCACTTTTTCCTTTTCTTGGACTTAACTTTATTTTCTTCAATTTTGACTTCTTTTTCTGCTAATAACTCTTGCTCTCTTTCGACGTCAAATTTTCTTTTTTTTATATGTGGAGGCTTAGCAAAGTAGCGCACGTCATTTACGTTTTCTGCATAATTTATGATATATTTATGTAATCTACCCTTTTTATATCTTATATTTTTTAAAAGGGGGGTGACGATTTTATAATTTTTTATTGTCAAGTTTTCTCTTTTGGTATCTTCAGCCATCAGTCCCTCCTTTTTAAATTATTTTTAGTATAGGGGTTTTATTGTGAAAATTATTTATATAAATCTTGGAAATTTTTCGTTTGATAGACCGTATTGATACCTTTTTTCTCTGTAGAAATAATGCTGTTTCTATATATATTAAAGTTATCTTTTGCCACTTGGTCAAAATACTTTTCAAACAGCGTTTGATTATAGGAGATAGAGGTTTTTTCAAAGAGCAATTTCGATACAACGTTTTCTGCAGTCAAAGAATTAAGTTCGGCTTGTGATGCAAAGAGGTTATTTAGCGTGCCGGTGTATAAAATGATATGGTAGCCGGAATAGTTGTCGTTTTCCTCAAGCACCATTGACACAGCGCCCACATTGCCAGCGTTATAAAGTGCGCGCACTTCGTTTGTAAAACTTTCCACCATAGCGCTAGTTTGAGTGCCCACCACATAGTCATATTTGGCGTTTATAATGCCAGTGTCTACATTGTATTTATATAAATAGTTGTTGAAAATTTCCACTACTCTCTCAAGTTTTGTTTCGTTTGCAAGTTCTATTTGGAGATTTCTATAAAGGTCCTCCACGCTTATTGTCACTTTATTTCCCTCGTCGTCCAAAACGTTTTCACCAGTCTCAAAATCTCTTTCGGTTGCATAGGTATTTTTGGATAATTTGAGTTCCGCCACCATAGCGTCAATCGCCGACTGTGACAAACTTGTGTCCGCCTTATTTGATTTGATATCTGCAATTTGCTTGTCGCTGAGTTTCACCAAAATGTGCAGGCAGGTAATCAAAGTCTCGTCACCAGTTCTTCCATAATAGACAAATTTTTCTCTGTTGGTCGTACCCGTTAAATCTTTATAAAATTGCGTTTTGGAACTGTTATAGGCGCTGACGTTTTCCATATAACTTTGCTTGTAAGCATTCGCGATTTGGTCCAAAATTGAGTCTGTCACAGTATATGCACCAAGATTATTATTATATTCAAACCCGTTTGTTAATTGATAAATTTTCTCGAGTTTAGCAATCTTTTGACTCTTATAATTTGCCTCAAAAAGTTTAGACATTTCGCGCTCGAACACTGCACTATCCGTCATATCGGTATGTCCATAGCTTTTCTGCGAGATTTTTAGAGCAGTAATATATCTCCTCCACACGAGGGTTTTGAAATCGCTTTCCCTTGATTTTATAAAGTTTTGATAATTAAATCTCGTCTTTGCAAAAGTTAGGGCTTCGCTGTATGAATTTAAAACAACGTCGTTTGTAACGGTTAAAGTGTCGTCCTCTTGAGTAGTAATAAGGACTGCCTTGCCGTCTACGTTTTCAAATTTTGTGGCATAATTCTTTTGTGGTGCAAATTCTGGCTCGCTTGCTTCGTCCTCGGCTTTCTCCTCCTGCGTCTTTGTGTTATAAAAATCCTTACGGACGAGGTCGGCGTAACTTTCAAGGTTGCTCGCAACATAGTCCCAGCTGTTTGACACAATAACGCGATAGTCGTCGCTGGAAAGTTGATAGCGTGCGTCGAGTTCTGCCATTTTATCCACGTAACTGAGCAAATATTCTTGGTTCACAAGTTCGTCTATAGTCAGTTTAAATGCTTGCTCTGTAGTGTAGCCATATGAACTATTATATTGATATCCGCCGTTGTTATAGCCGTTTATCAAACTCTCTCTGGTGATAGAAATGTTACCGCTGGTCGCAACAATAGACGAGAGTGCGGCATAATTGTTACTGTTGAACAAATTGCACCCAGTTAGAATGGACATAAGAGAGAACATAAACACCAGTAGTATTGCAAATTTTTTCTTCACGATAGACTCCAATTTCATAAATTGTTTTTGCTAAATTTTACATTTTGTCTAGCAACATAAATTATACATTAAACTCTTGTCAAAATCAAATACTTATTCAAATTTTTGACAATTTAATAGGAAAGAAATCAGTAATTTTTGTTGCTCAGGCTTGTTATTTTCACGTTTTAGTGTAATTATTGGCAATTTTCCCGCGTTTAACACGAAATCGACCGATGGAGCACTCAAAAATTTATACAGCGGTTTGCGTGTCAAGTCCTCATAAAATGTTATTGTCGTGCCAAAATCACCCAGCACAATATGCTTCACTCCCACTTTTTGCGCAAGGTTTTTAATAAGCCCCACATAACACAGTTGTTCCACTGGCTCTGGAACTTTTCCAAACTTGCTTTCTGTTTCTTTCAAGAGGTCATACAGTGCGTTTTGACTGGAAATTTTGCTAATTTTCGTATAAAATACGATGCGATTGTCGTTTTGAGCGATATATTCAGGAGGAACAAAAGCGGAAAGCGCGATGTCCAGTTTCACGTCGCGAACTTCCTCCACCTTTTCGCCACGCAGTTCCTTCACCGCTTCGCTTAGCAGTTTCACATACAGGTCAAGTCCCACTTGTTGCATATGTCCGTGCTGATTTCTGCCAAGAACGTCCCCCGCCCCGCGAATTTCTAGGTCGCGAAGTGCCAGTTTGTAGCCACTGCCGAAGTCCGAAAATTCCATAATGGCGTCGAGGCGCTTGTAGGCGTCTAAGGCTAAAACCTTGCTCTTTTGAAAGGTAAAATATGCGTAGGCGTCAATGTCACTTCTACCTATCCTGCCACGCAATTGATAAAGTTGGCTCAGTCCGAGTTTGTCAGCATCTATGACTATAAGAGTGTTTGCATAAGGCAAATCAATACCGTTTTCGATGAGCACCGTGGATATAAGAACTTGCGTCTTTCGCGTGTAAAGGTCAAAAATAGCGCTCTCTAAAGTCTTAGAGGGCATCTGCCCGTGCGCAAGGGCAATCTTAGCATTAGGAAGAAGTGCCTTTATATGCGCGTAAAAACTCCCGATACTCTCCACACGATTGTAAACTATAAGCACTTGCCCTTCTCGCTCAAGTTCTTTACTACACGCGTCCACCAATATATTGTCGGAATAGTCTATGACGGCGGTGGAAATAGGCTTGCGATCCTTTGGTGCAGTCGACAAAAAACTCACGTCACGTATGCCAGATAAAGACATATAAAGTGTACGCGGAATGGGTGTTGCAGAAAGTGAAAGCACGTCGACACTTCGCTTTCGCTCCTTCAATTTCTCCTTATCCTCCACGCCAAATCTCTGCTCTTCATCCACGATAATTAGTCCCAAATCTTTGAATTTTATGTCTTTTGAAAGGAGCCTGTGCGTGCCACAAATAAGGTTGATTTTACCTTCCTCTAAATCCTGCAAAATCTTTTTTTGCTCCGCCTTTGTTTTAAAGCGATTGATGACCGCGGTTTCCACCATAAAATCTTTCATTCGAGCACACGCCGTTGCAAAATGTTGCTCCGAAAGAATAGTAGTTGGGCAAATAAACGCCACCTGTTTTCCATCTTGTATTGCCTTAAAAGCCGCCGCCAACGCTACTTCGGTCTTTCCAAACCCAACGTCGCCACAGAGCAGGCGGTCCATAATTTTACTGCTTTCCATATCCTTTTTAATGTCCAAAAGCGCCGAAATTTGGTCGTCTGTATACGCATACGGGAACGCACTCTCGAAGTCGCTTTGAAGGTAACTGTCCGCGGAATACGCAAACCCCTTAGCGTTTAAACGCTCGCCGTAAACTTTTATGAGGTCAAACGCCATTTGCTTGAGTGACGATTTGACCTTTTGCTTAATTTTATAAAATTCTGCCCCACCAATCTTGTTTAACCTCGGCGCCTGCTCGCCCGAGTAATTCGAAAGCAGGTCAGTGTTTTCGCTTGGGACGTAGAGTTTGTCGCCATTATTATATTCAATGACGACATAATCACGGTAAATATCGGTGATTTTTATACTCTTAATTTCCACGCATTTCCCTATGCCATGCACTTCATGCACCACATATTGCCCCACTTGAGGCAGAAATTTTTTAGACTCAAGGGGCACTCGCGTGTGTGAAAATTTACTATGAGCGACAAGGTCAAAAGCGCCAATGATAATCAGTTTTTCCATCTCAAACCGCGAAGAATATGGCATGTCCAAAAGGAGTAAGTTCACGCGCTCAAAAGACGCTTGATCTATGCTTTTTATCTCCGCGCTCTCAATGTTTTTGTCGTCTAGAAATGTCCTAATTTTGTTCCTTACGCTTGAGTTTTTGGCGCTGATAATCACGGTGTAGCCGTCGTGCAAATAATTTTTCGCGTCAATAGATAAGTCCACAAAACGATTGAAATATTTTGGCACATGGTCGCAGTCGAAATTAACAATATGCTCGCTTTCAAATATTTTGTTTTGCGATAAAAGACGCGAGAATGCAAGGAGAGGAAAGCCTCGCTTAATTCCGTCAAAAATTTCCGTTTTTGTCTGGAAAAACTCCATATGTTTTGGCAAAAATTCGCCTTTTAAAGATAGGTCAAGAAAATTCGAGACATTCTCGTCCTCAATGGTTTTAATCTCATCTGCTATTAGTTTTGGTTCGTCCAAAATTATGCGACAATCGCTAGATATATAGTCAAAAATACTATCCCCAAACCCCGAAAAGTAGGGCAAAAAAAACATATTCGAAACAAACGAAAATTGCTCATCAAAAAGTTCCAACTGATTGTCCACAATGGAAAGAATTCTAATCATACTCTGTGGCGAAAGCGTCAATTTTGCCACGTCTTGTTTAATTTTTGCCTTTATTTCCTCGCTATCTTCGTCCTGCAAAAACGTGCAAGGCGGGATTTCAATGGAAGAAATATTGCCACTTTGCGAAAAGTTTGTAATGTCAAAATGATTTATGCTCTCGATTTCGTCGTCAAAAAAACTAACCCGAACAGGTCTTTTTGAATTAAGTGGGTAAATGTCCAAAATATCGCCACGTAAAGAAAACTCACCCATTTCCGCCACAATATCTTGACGATTATATCCCAATTTTGTGAGTTTGATGACGAGTTTTGGGAGGCTGTAATTTGTTCCCTTTTTCAGTTTTAAAATATTTTTCAGGACAAAATTTTTGCGCGGAAGTTTTTGAAATAAAGCGTCAGGAGTGACGACCACGGCGTCATAGTCCCCTTTTGCAAGTTTCAAAGTGGCGTCAATATAGTTTTTATAATTAGGGTTTTGCCTGTCGTCAAATGCAATGAGCATCGGCAGTTTGTGGGGAATGCAAACGACCTTTTTGCCAAACCCCGTCAGCATATTTTCATATTTAGAGAACATTTCCTCGCTAGGCGCTACTATCAAAATTTTGGAATGAAAAAGACAAGGCAAGAGAGTTTTCTCGC
>CAYJEF010000035.1:0-6750 GCA_964369125.1 uncultured Christensenella sp. | reverse complement strand
GTACATTATATTATTGTTAAAATTCTTCTGTTTTTCCTTGAATTCTTTATAATTAAGCTGTTTTGTCATAAAAATATTTACCTCCCCAATTCATTTTAGTTTAGATAACAAAAACAGTCAATAATTCAGATTTTGATAGAGTAACATTCTCACTTCTCATTACCAATAAACTATAATATAAAATAGACAAATCGCAATATTTGCGATATAATATGCTACAAAATAAATGCACGTGATGAGCAAAAGATTTTAGGAGTAGATATGTTAGACATCAATTTCATTTTAGAAAACGAGAAACTAGTCAAGAAAACTATAGAGGACAAAAATGTCGCTTGTGACCTTGACGCCGTCATTTCTTCGTATAAAGAATACAAAAATCTCGTGCAACAGGTGGACGAAAACAACCGAAAAATGAACGAAAATACAAAGGAAGTTGTCTCGAGAAAGGGCAAAGAAAATATTGACGCCCTTATTCAAAACGGGAAAATGCTAAAAGAAAAGTCAAAGACTCTCGCCGACGACCTTACTCTTTCAAAGGTAAAATACGACGAACTTATGCTCACCGTCCCAAACGTTATGGCGGACGATACACCCATAGACAAAACCGGACAAAACAACGTAGAAATAGAGAAATTTTTGTCTCCCACCACCTTTGATTTCAAACCCCGAAACCACATAGAACTTGGCAAAATTCTCGACGTTATAGATATGGAACGCGCCTCAAAAGTGGCAGGACCGAAGTTTTACTACCTCAAAAACGAACTTGTGCTCCTGCAACTCGCGCTTGAAACATACGCCTTAAATAAACTTGTCAAAAAGGGATTTACCCCAATTCTCACGCCAGACGTCGCGAAATCTAGCGTCCTGCAAGGGTCCGGCTTTAACCCTCGTGGCGCAGAAAGCAACACCTACAAAATCGAAGCCCTCGACCTTAATCTTATCGCCACCGCGGAAATTACGATCGGCGGATTTCACTCTGGCGAGACGCTAAATATGTGCGATTTGCCTCTAAAATATGCGGGCATCAGCCATTGTTTTAGACGTGAAGCGGGCGCCCCCGGCAAAAACGATGCGGGTCTCTATCGCGTCCACCAATTTTCAAAAGTAGAAATGTATCAATTCACGACAGAGACTGACGGCGAACGTGCGCTCCAAGAACTGCTTAGTATCGAAAAGGAAATTTTCAGTGACCTCAAAATCCCATACCACGTGGTCCGTATTTGCTCCGGGGATATGGGCGCTCCTGCCTACAAAAAGTATGACATCGAGGCGTGGATGCCAGCCCGAGGAGAACACGGTGACTATGGCGAAGTAACAAGTGTCGGCAATTTCACCACCTTCCAGTCCCGCCGTCTCAATATAACCTATTTGGACGCAAACGGCAAAAGGCAGTTCGTAAACACCCTAAACGGCACGGCAATCGCCCTAACGCGTGTCATTCTCGCCATTATGGAAAATTACCAGCAGAAGGACGGCAGTATTGTCGTTCCCGAAGCCCTTCGCCCATACGCGGGATTTTCTCTCATTTCGCCAAAATAGCGCAAAAAATTTGATATTGACATGGCTTCCTCTTCAATTTATAATGTAAAAATAAGGGGTGAATGTAAATGGAAAACAAAAATGATAACGCTTTAAAAGCACAAAAGGGCGAATTGCTCGACAGTTGGCGCGAAGAAACAATGGGCAGTTACTCTGGCGGGAGCGAATATGACGCAACCGTAGAGGCTATTAAGCGTAACGAAGAACAAGAACAACAAATGTAAAAAACAATAAAAAATTGCAAAGTGTCTGCTTTGCAATTTTTTATTTTGCCCCATTCTATTCTTTGTTGTCTCGTTTATTGCTCAAAAACTTCTTTGTCCCCACAATGTCACTCACGGGCAGTGTGAAAATAATGCCGTCCTTTCCGTTGTCCAGTCCGGCACCTTTGCAAATCTTCTTCACGATGCTTTCCTTGTTCTCTTGCTCGACAAGCGTCAAAATTATTTCTTTCTCCTGCTGAATTTTAATGCCCAAAATTGGGTCGTTATCCTTCAAATTAGTACCCATTCCGTAGATAATCGTTCCGCCTGTGGCGCCCGCCTCACGCGACGCTTTCACCACTTTGTCGCTTTGTCCACGCTTGACAATCGTCACAATTAGTTCAAATTTCTTTTCCATAATCTTATCTCCTATTTTTAACTTTCAAACACAAAACCCATTTTCTCAACCACGCTAAAAATTGCGCTTTTAATTGGCATCGTCAAAGCCACTCCCGTGTTTTTCTTCTTAAGATTTAATTTTTCGCCGAGTTTTTTTAGTATGTCCTCGCTGTCCTTTAACTTAATTAGCGCAAAAATTATACATTTTTCCTTTGTGTCCATTCCCAGATAATCGCTAAGCGACGAATCCGCGGTGCCTTTGCCAAAGGAAAGAAGTTGCAAATCGACTTCAAGATTTTGCAAAATTTTTATTGTTTTTTCGTCCTCCTCGCGGTTGACTACCACCATAAGCAGTTCCATAATCGGCGGTTTTTTGTCCATATTTACCTCCTAGTCCTTCACTTCAAATTCCACGATATTTTCGCCCGTGCCTTTTTCTTTTTCTCGCGGATAATCGAACTCTATTATGTCGTTGTTGGTATATTTTCTTTGTTGTCTCTTTTTCACCAGTTTACTTAATTTCATTTGATAAATAAGCCCCATAATTTGAATGGCGAAAATAGGGAAGAGTGCAATCATCGCCACCGTTCCAAATCCATTCCCAGACGCCGAAAGCCCCGTGACAAACGGCAAAATAAACGATACCGCCATAGTCCCCGAAGCCACCCCGCCCGAATCGAACGCAATGGCAGTAAAGACCTTTGGCACGATAAACGTCAGTACAATGCACGCAATATAAAAAGGCACAACGATATACAGGAAATTGATGCCAAACAGCACCTGCGTCACCGAAATTGCCACCGAAAACGCCACCCCTAATGAAATAAAAATCATAATCGCACGCTGACTAATTGCCTTATTCGTAATGTCCTCCACTTGCTTTTTTAGGACCTGCATCGCGGGCTCAGCAATAATTGCAAAAGCACCCAGCATAAATGCCATAATAATGGCAATCCAACCGCTCCCAAGCGAAGCAAAATACACGCCAATGGCTCTCCCAAGTGGCAAATATCCGCATTCCACGCCTGTAAAGAACAGCGCAATTCCAACGTATGTCAAAAGAAAGCCAATAATCGTCCTCACCACTTTTGTAGCAGGGAATTTGAACGACAAAACTTGAAAAATCACAAACATAATAACAATGGGCGAAAGCGTAATCGCAACGTCGCGTAAACTCGCCCCCAAAACCGCCAAAAATTCTTCTGAAACGCTCGCGTATGTAACACTGCCAGCGCTCGCGGTAATGTTTGCATCGCCAATGAACAAACTTAAAATCATCACAGCAATAATTGGACCCACCGAGCAAAGCGCAATAAGCCCAAAACTGTCGTCCTCACTCCGCTTACTCCTAACTGCCGACAGCCCAACTCCAAAAGAAATAAGGAATGGCACCGAAATGGCGCCCGTCGTGACACTGCCCGAATCGAATGCAATAGGCACGAAATTTTTAGGAACAAAAAACGACAGAACGATTATAATCCCATAGCACACCGAAAGCAAAACAGACAAATTCATTTTGAAATATATCCTCAAAATTCCCAGCATAAAAAGTATCCCGACACCAAGAGACACCACACTCACGAACATCCACGCGGAATTTAGCGACGTGCTGTGTTCCACCTGTTTTGCCAGCACCATAAGGTCAGGCTCCGCCACAGTCACCGCAAAGCCAATTAGAAAACCTGTCAGGAGCATAAGAAGCAGTTTGTTTTTGCGCGAAAGAGTTGCGCCAGCCCCACTGCCCAGTTCAATCATCGCGTTGTCTGCACCCAAGGAAAAAAACGCCACGCCAACAATCATAATAACGGCGCTAATAGCCAGTTTAATAATCACATTCATTTCAGTAGGAATGAAAAATATGACGAGTGCAAAAATGATAAAAGTAATGGGCGCCACTGAAAGCACGGCTTCTTTAAGTTTAGTAAAAAGTCCCCTAAACGCCATAATTTTTCTCCGTTTAATCTCTAAAATTTTACCTTTGTTTGATTAAACTGTCAAATAAATTCGTTCAAATAACTTGCTTAAAAATCTCAATATAACAATATATTCTGCTTTAATCTCATTTGACAAACTTAAGCAAAAGATTTACACTTTCCATAATAAAAAACGCAAGGCAAGGGGACAAAAAATGAATTTTGAGAAAATAGAGAAAAAATGGCAAGATATTTGGGAAAAAGAAAAGGTGTTTTGTGCCGAAGATTTTTCAAAAAAACCCAAGTTTTATGGGCTCATCGAATTTCCATATCCATCTGGCGTCGGTTGCCATATAGGGCATATCAAAGCGTTTTCGTCAATGGAAATAATCTCTCGCAAAAAGCGACTTATGGGCTACAATGTGCTGTTCCCAATCGGCTGGGACGCCTTTGGACTCCCCACCGAAAACTACGCCATAAAGCATAATATCTCGCCGAGAATTGCCACCGACAAAAACATCGCGAATATCAAACTGCAATTCAAGCGCCTTGGTTTTTCGTTCGACTGGTCGCGTGAGATAGACACCACAGATGAAAAATATTACAAATGGACGCAGTGGATTTTTTGCCAACTTTATGAACGGGGACTAGTGTATAAAAGTAAAGCCCTCGTCAACTATTGCCCAAATTGCGACGTTATTTTGTCAAACGAAGAAAGTCAAGGCGGGCAGTGCGACCGATGTTCCTCGCAGGTTGTACAACGCGAAAAAAACGTTTGGTTCCTTAAAATTCGCGACTATGCCGAGAGGCTCCTTAGCGGTCTCGACTCTCTAGATTTTCCAGACAGAGTGAAAGAAGAACAGCGCCATTGGATAGGCAAATCTACGGGCGCCGAGATAGATTTTGCAATAGAAGCAGGCACAAAACGCGACAAACTTACAGTTTACACCACGCGTCCCGACACCATTTTTGGAGTCACTTTTATGGTCATAGCGCCCGAACATCCGCTCGTGAATAAATATAAATCTCACATAAAAAACATTGAAAAAGTGGAAAAATACATTGAAACCGCCAAGAAAAAAAGCGAGTTTGACCGCGTGCAAGTTAACAAAGAAAAATCTGGCGTGTGCCTAGACGGCATCTTTGCAATAAATCCACTAACAAACAAACAAGTGCCAATTTTCATCGCCGACTATGTTATGATGGGCTACGGCACAGGCGCCATAATGGCAGTTCCCGCCCATGACACTCGCGACTTCGAGTTCGCAAAAAAGTTCTCTTTGCCAATAATCCCGGTCATCTCTGGTGGCGACGTAAAAACCGAACCTTACACCGATATTGCTAACGGCACAATGATAAATTCCGCGTTTCTAAATGACCTAAATGTCAAAGACGCCATAGCAAAAATCATAGACCACCTCGCCAAAAATGACCTCGGCAAACCAAAAACAAATTACCAAATGAAAGATTGGGCATTCAACCGCCAGCGCTATTGGGGCGAACCTTTCCCAATAATCTACTGCGACAAATGTGGCACCGTCCTCGTGCCTGAAAAGGACCTGCCAGTCCGCCTGCCAAAAATCGAAAAATTTAAACCTTCCATAAATGGCGAATCACCACTGGCGCAAGTCGCAGACTTTGTGAATTGCACCTGCCCAAAATGCGGTGGCAAAGCTAGGCGGGAAACCGACACAATGCCACAATGGGCGGGCTCGAGTTGGTATTATCTTAGATATATGGATCCAAAAAACGACAAAAGTTTTGCAGACAAAAATCATCTAAATTATTGGGGACCCGTCGATTGGTACAACGGCGGTATGGAGCACGTCACCCGCCACCTCATCTACTCGCGATTTTGGAATATGGCTCTATTTGATATGGGCGTCGTACCCTTTGAAGAACCCTACACAAAGCGCACCACGCAGGGACTAATATTGGGCGAAGATGGCAACAAAATGAGCAAAAGCCTCGGTAACGTAGTCGACCCAATGGAGTTTGTGGACAAATACGGCGCCGACGTCCTGCGCCTTTACACGCTGTTTATGGCGGACTACGAGAGTTCCGCGCCATGGTCGAGCCAGAATATAAACGGCACGAAACGCTTCCTCGAACGTGCCGAGCGAATGAGTGATTTTGTCGACAATTTCACTGGAGTCCACACCGAGCATATCCCGCTTTTAAATGCCACCATAAATAAGGTGAGTGACGACATCGACTCTCTCAAATTCAACACCGCAATCTCCGCACTTATGACTTTTGTAAATGCCATATATCAAGACAAATATATTTCCAAATTGGAATTTCGCGAATTTTTGACTTTATTATACCCATTCGCACCCCATTTTAGCGAAGAAATGAACGAGAAACTTGGGTTCAAAGAGTATATTTGTCAGTCGTCGTGGGCAATTACTCGTGAAGACAACTCCGTCAAAACCGTCAATTTACCCGTTCAAATTAACGGCAAAATGAAAGACATTGTCAAAATTCACGAAAACGCTACACAAACCGAAGTGCTTGCAAAAATCGAAGAAAACGAAAAATTATCACAATTTTTAATCTCGGGTGTCAAAAAAATAATTTTTGTGCCAAACAAAATTATCAACTTAATAATCTAAAAGCAACTCAAAAACACTCCAAAATCGCACGAAAATGACACGAAAATGAAACGAAAATGAAGCGAAAATGATACAAAAATG
>CAYJEF010000034.1:0-6764 GCA_964369125.1 uncultured Christensenella sp. | reverse complement strand
TATTATTATATATATTATTATATTATACATCTAATTAAATCGCAGCGCGTCACCAAACAAGTTTTGAAGTTGTCCCAAGTTTAGTTTGTTCTTTGTTTTGCCCGTTTGTTTTAGAATAAATTCAAGAGTAATTTTAGCATCAATCGCTTTTAGTTCCAACAAAATTTTGTCGAAATTCTCCACGTTTGTCAAAATATTATACAAATATTCCTCATAAACAAACGCCGTTATCTTGTCACCAACGCGCACGACGTCGCGGATTTCGCCACAAGCCGTATGGAGTGTCACGTGTTTTTTCTCGCGCAGTTTTAAGGTCAAAACACCCCAAAGACGACGCGCTGGAAGATTAGACTCCATAAATTCCGCATCATTCAAAACCACTTTATTTTCTGGCTCGTTGTCGTCAAACTCGTCAAAAGGAATGTCATCATAATCTTCGGGCAATGGCAGGTCGTTTGACGGAATATATGAGTCATAAGTTTCGCCAGTCGTGTTTTTTTCAGTCCCGACAGGGCTTATTTCAGGCGATTTTTCAGGTTCGAAATTACTTATTTCGAATAATTTTTCGGTTGTATTTGTTCCCGTTTTGTAAATTAACGTCTCGTCAATTAGTTTTTTTTTACACTACCTATACTGGCACATTCAAGCGATGTCAGTTCGATTAGGGTGCGAGGCGAGAGCGCATATTTCAGTTCACTTTCGATGCCACTAAATTTCTTTAAAAATTCAATAAGGTCACTCGTTTGCACTTTTTCTGCTGATTTCACGAGTTCCTCGTATGTGTCGCTCGTCACCATAAGAATTTTTCGCGCCTTATCGCCACAATTTTTTATAACAAGCAGGTCTTTAATATTTACGGTAATTTCTTTGCAAAGCGACACTAGATTTTTGCCAGCAAGGGCTATATCATTTATCATTTCAAGCACGCCACCGAGGTCTTTTTCGAAAATTTTGTTGCAAAGCATAATGACACTTTTTCGATCATTTGATCCCAAAATTGTTATAGTTTTGTCGAAAGTTATGTTATTCCCTCCAAACGCCACTACGCAATCAGCTACAGAAAGCGCGTCGCGAACACTCCCCTCGCCAGCAAGCGCAATCGCTTCGATTGATGCTTCGTCGCAGGTGATTTTAGAGGTCGTAAAAACCTTTCGCAAAATGTTTTGAAGGTCGCTTGTTGCAACGAGTTTGAAGTCAAATCGCATACAACGCGACAAAATAGTGGCAGGCAGTTTAAAAACCTCGGTAGTCGCCAGAATAAAAACAGCGTGACTAGGTGGTTCTTCCAAAGTTTTAAGGAGTGCGTTAAAGGCGCTGTCCGTAAGCATATGGACTTCGTCGATGATATACACTTTAAATTTGCCGTGAATTGGCGGATATTTTATCTTTTCCCTAAGTGCGCGCACCTCGTCTACGCCATTATTAGAAGCAGCGTCAATTTCCAAAATATCTATATTGCTTGGGTCGTCAAGCGCCAAACAAGTTTCACACTTCCCGCAAGGCGAACCCGCCACTGGTTGCAGACAGTTTATTGCCTTTGAGAAAATTTTTGCACACGAAGTTTTGCCCGTGCCACGCGAACCAACGAAAAGATAAGCATGCCCGATGTTGCCCGACGTAACTTGGTTTATTAGCGCAGAAACAATGTGGTCTTGACCAACCACTTCACTAAAAACTTTTGGGCGAAATTCTCTATACAGCGCTTGATGCATCGCTTTCTCCTTTCTCTCTCAGTTTTATTTTAATCCTACCTAGAGCATTGTCAATGCTTTTTGGCTCTTTTTTTAAAATACGCGCGATTTCCAAATAATTGAGCCCCGAAATATAAGACCTTAAAACTCGCTTCTCATAGGTGCTAAGGAGGCTGTTTATTCGACCTGCAAATTCAGAAAGTTTTTCGCGAAAAAGGACACTCTCTTCTGGCGAGAGTCCACTTTCTTCCAAATAAAATCCGCTCTCTTCTTCGTTTAATTCTCCGTTATCTTGCGTGGTAGAGAGCAAAATCTTGCCTTGATTGCTGATTGAAAGATATGCGTTCATAGGTCTGTTTTTCTGGCGATTATTCCTTTCGAGTGCTGTTTGAATTTGGCGACGGATACACACGCTGGCGTAGGTTTTAAAGGAGGTAATAGCGGACTTTTTATAACTGCGGTAGGCTTTAAAAAGTCCGAGCATACCTTCTTGAATGAGGTCGCTTTGCTCGCAATTTGTCAGGAAATATTTGCGTGCAATGATAGTAACCAGCGGTTTATATTTGGCAAAAAGTTCGTTTATAGCGTTCTCGTCGCCCGCTTGCGCTTTTTGAAGTAATATTTCTTCCACTATTATTTTCTCCTTTGTCTAAGCGCTTCATATACAATCGCACAAGTCGCCGTGGACACATTTAGCGAGTTAATTTTGCCAAAAAGTGGCAGAGAAATTACATTGTCGCAAAGTTTTTTTGTAAGTGTTGAAACGCCCTTGCCTTCACTACCCATAACAATGGCAATATCTCCCGTTAGGTTGCTGTCATACACTATTTGCCCGCCCGCTTCGGCGCAGAAAATCCACACACCCTGCGTTTTAAGACGTCTTATTTCGTCGTTGATATTCGTCACGCGCGCGATTTTCACACCACTCACCGCGCCCGCACTGGTCTTATACACCGTCTCGTTAACGGGGCAACTGCGACGCTGTTCCACCACAATTCCGTCCACTCCCGCACACTCGCACACGCGGATAATGCTCCCAAAATTGTGAGGGTCCTCGATGCCGTCCAAGATAATAATAAAGCGACCATTCTCGCCTTTGCGAGATAAAATGTCGTCCATTTGCGAATATTCATAGTCGGTTATGTCCGCGATATAGCCTTGATTTTTGTCGCTCATCTTATCCATTGCCTTTTTGTCGGCATAGTCAAAACGCACGTGTTTTTCACGGCATAAGTTTACAATTTTTTTTGTGTAATCGTCGCTTTGCCCGTTTGCAATCACCACGCGATTTATTGTTTTGCCGTTTTCGAGCGCTTCATAGACGCTGTTTTTCCCGCTTATAATCATTTCCCGCTCCCCTTATTTAGAACATCCGCCATATCTTGAGTTAACAAATTAAAAATCTCTTCAATGCGACTAAAATCGTGTTTTAGATAGTGATAGCCGAGTATTGCCTCGAAACTCGTCGCCTTTTTATAGTCCGCAAGTGTAGCATTTTTAGACGCCGTGTTCAGTTTTGCGTTGCGCGCTCTACGTGCCACGTCCTGTTCGCTTACACTTAAAACATCGTGCAATTTGTCTAGCGCCTGTGCTTGATAAGACGCCTTCACAAACTTTGTGGTGAGAGTGTGCAGTCGGTTGTTTTTGAAGTTTGTATGCTCACAAAAAAACTCGCGAACGATAAGTGTCCACACCGCGTCGCCCAAAAAAGCAAGGCTCAGCGAACTTACGTTCACCGCCTCCTCGTGCGTCATAATCTTCTCATATGCAATGAATTCTAACATACACAAATAATAGCACAAAAAATTAAATTTGGAAAGAAAGAATTTTGAAATTAAAATTTATAATAATATATTAAATAACATTATTACTCTCTAGATTTTCGTTCAAAAATTGCACAATTCCGCAAAGGATCCCATAGCAAACTTTGTCTTGATAACTTTTTTGTTGAAGGAGAAGTTCTTCCATCGGGTTACTAAGGAATCCACATTCCACCAGAACGCTGGGGACGTCGGTGCAAGTAACAATATAATAATCGCCCTCTTTGGCGGTTTTCTTGGCGTCCTTGGCAATCGCGTGAAGCCCAGTTTGAACACATTCGGCGAGGAATTTTCCGCTTTTGTTGCCCTTTTTAAAAAAAGTTTGAGCGCCAACGCAAGATTTTATGGGAAAACTGTTCATATGAAATGACACGACGAGATTAGGCGCCACGGTCTTAATAATATCACGGCGTTTTGTCATATCGCTTCTTTTCAAATTGCTGGCAGTTTTATCATAAAGTCCCTTATCGTCCGAGCGCGTCATTACCACCGAGATGCCGAAATTCCTTAATTGTTCGGCGAGGTTGAAGGCATACACGAGGTTGAGGTCGCTCTCGTAGACCCCCGAGTTCACGCCCACGCACCCGCCGTCAATCCCGCCATGCCCCGCGTCGACCACCACGGTATATTTACTGCCGGGGACGCTGAAAACATACTCCGTCCGAAAGGCGAAATACGACATAAATACGAAAATAACAACCACGATAAGTGCCAGCCCAATAGTCAAAAAGTGTTTTCTTTTTATAATAATAACCACTTTTCCCGCCTATATATAAAGATATTTGTGTTTGCGGTGTTTTAGACGTTTTTTTGCCTAAAAATTTTTAAAAATACAATTATTAGGATAAAAATATACGCTTTTAGACCTCTCAAAAATATACTATTGACTAATTTTAAAAAAAATGAGATAATATGTAGAATTAATATTTAGGAGGCATTCTTCCTATGAACAAAAAAACGGCTAAAATTGTTAACGAAATAATTCAAAGTAAAAAAGGTATAAGCAAAAGCAAAGATATTGGCAGACGAATAAATCCAATAAAACCAATGATGATTGCTCTAATTTTTGCCCTTGGGTTTTCTTCTGTTCACACAAATAGAGATTTTTTAGAAAAAAAATATGCGGAAGCATTAAAATCACAACCAATAGAGCAAGAGCAAGTGGCGGAGGCTGAAAATAAACTTGGCGAAACCGCCCTATCTCAAGACGAGGTCGTGATGTTGGAAGAATTGCAAGCAGCGGCGAAAAAACCGTCCGCTCCTTTATTCTCTGTTAATGAAACAACAACCGTTCAGCCAAAAGTAGAAGAAATAGCACAGCCACAAGTAGAAGAAATAGCACAACCACAAGCTAATCAAAAAGTTGAAAGTAAAAAAGTAATTGTTGAAGAAAAACCAACTTATAATAAATGGACCGATGGAAAAGTAAACTATACACAATATAAAGATAATAGGTCTGTTAATTTACAGCAAAAACTTGATGATTTTTTAAAAAATATTGATAATCAAATTGCAAATAAAGAAAGAACTGATAAATTACGCAACAACTTAAACGAGCAGGAAAAATCTACATATTTAAGCAGAATGGAGAAAATAAAAAACAGAGCAAAGATCGCCGTTGAAATTGCTTATGGGCAAGAAAAATTAGAACTTTCAAAAAATTTTTGCATAGACACAATGGAAACAAAAGATAGATTTGTGATACAAGTCGGTGGCAAAATAATATATGCAGTGTCGTTCTTAGTCGACATTACAAGCGAAATTAGTGAAGTAGAGCGTAATGCAGAAAAAGAAATAGACCGTTTGAGAACTCCAACCTACATTGATGAAAATGGCGAAGAGAAAGAGTTTGACGCAACACAAAATGTTCTAAATATAAAAGGTTCCACCGCCATTGAAAATATGCTGAATGGCAACCTTAATCAGAAGTTAAAGACACTTGAAAATATTGCAAACACCGCAGAGAACCGTTTTAATCTTGACGTTGTTTATTCGCCAGAAGATGATTATGTGGTCCATATAGTAAATAAAAAATATGTTATGAGTGCTACAATGAAAGTTGACGGGAAAAGCGTAGATATGACGGAATCTGCACAATGGACACTTGATAAAGAAAATTATTCTAAAATGATTTATAGTGGAAGGGAGCAATAATAAAACTCCTAGTGTTTTGATGCCTAGATTTATATTGAAAAATATTTTATATAAATAAATTTGGAGGTAAAAATGAAAAATCTACAAAAAGGAACAAATAAGAACGGGACAAAATCATTGTCGTTCTCGAGGAAGGGAGCAATATTGCTAATACTTCTTGGAGTATTGACCACCCTAAACGTCCAACCAGCACATGCCGCGGTAAAGGCTCAAAGTTACAGCAATACCCAGACCCAGCAAGGCGAAACTCGCCTAAACACATTTGTGTCAAACTTCGACAAAGTCCAGCAAGACACAAGCAATGCAGACTCTTATCAAAGAGCCTTGGATAACACAATAAATGCTCTAAAATCCACGGACAAAAAGGATATGGGCAGATACGCCGACTACCTTGACGTGAAGGTCGTACAGGACAACCAATACACTGTTGTTTTTGCCAACGACAAAATCGTCAGTTGCGAGAGATTGGGCGCCGATAACGTGATAAAAGATGTCACAAGAGAAATTCATAGTGGTGAAGGTTGGCTACAAAGAACCATAGATTATAGAGCAAGCAATATGAAAAATGAATATGAGTTAAAATCTGCTAAAGACAGGGAAGTTGACCTGCTGATAAAAGATTTGCTCGACAAAATTACTATTACAAGCGAAGATATAAAAGCATTATTTGGCGACAAAAAGCAAACTGGCACAACCTTTGAACTCGTTACAAACAGTATGGTCAAAGGCACGAAACAGGCAAAACCACTTGAAGATCTACTCGTTAAAGTCCGATTCCTATATCGCATTGAAAGAGGTTTTAACATTGTCCCTTCCTTTACTAAAGACGGCATTTTTATTTCCGCCACATCTTTTATGTATCCTGATACATACTTCCCCCTTTTAAGTGTTTCGTATTTTCATAGTGATATGGAAGGAATGAAAAAACACTTGGGAGTTTTGCCACAAGGTGTAGACCCTGAATGGTTCAAAATTCACCCAATCCCAGAAAAATATGTGGCTCTAAGCCACACAACTTCGTCTCAAAAAATTTTAATTGAAATGGATGATATTCAAGAGCGTCAAAGAGAAAAAGAAAAGAAATGGGACGGCTATAGAC
>CAYJEF010000033.1:0-6915 GCA_964369125.1 uncultured Christensenella sp. | reverse complement strand
AACAACTTCATATTCGTCGCCTAGATATTTTTTTAAAGTCTCCCTTTTCCCGGGTCCTTCAATTATTACTAACTTCATTCTTACCTTCTTTTTAACATAAAAAATATATATTTCCTGCAAGTTTTTTAATTATTCCACGAATTGTCATCATTGTCAACAAAGTGTTCAGGGTTTTAACTTCCAGTTTTGTTGCCTCCACAATTTCCTGAAAGGTCTTCTCTCCGCTCTTTAAAAGTTCAATTATAACGCTCTCGTCCATCGACAAATTGTGCATTGCGCTCGTCTTTTGTGGCTTCAAATTATATTCGCAAAGTATGTCCTCCACGTCCGCCACCGCTTTTGCTTGACCATTAATGATCATTCTGTTTGCTCCAGCGCTTGTGATGTTAAAAATACTCCCCGGCACGGCGAAAACGTCTTTGCCATAGTCAAGCGCATAGTTTTTTGTGTGAATAACGCCCGATTTCTCTTGCGCTTCGGTAACGAGAATTCCGCGACTTAGTGCCGATATAATTCTATTTCGAATGGGGAACATATATGAATCCGCGTGGCGCGTCGGACGAACTTCCGACAAAATTAGCCCGCCACCTTTCACAATATCCTGTGAGAGTGCGGTGTTATTCGCGGGATAAATCTCGTCAATTCCTCCCGCCAAAACGGCTATTGTCTTGCCCTTGTTTGATAGAGTCGTCGCGTGAGACATCGTGTCCACCCCGCTAGCGAGTCCACTCACAATTATGAACCCCGCGTCCACCAGTCCTCGCGTAAATTTCTCCGTCACCGCTCTTCCATAACTCGTCATATGCCTTGTGCCAACGATGCCAAAACAGTCCGCGTCGCAAAGACTAATGTCACCTTTATAATAAATCACGAATGGTGGCGTGTCTATGTCTAGGAGTTTACTAGGATACCCCGCCGACACTTTGGTTATGACATAAATTCCAAGCGCCGTGCAATCCTCCAAAATCTTCATTGCAAAATCTTTGCCACATTGCCTAAAAATTATGTCAATCTCCTCGTTTGAAAAAATTTCTTTTAAATCGTTTCTGTGGCGAGATAAAAATTCATAAGAAAGCAATTCGCCGGGTGCTTTCACTATTTCCAGCAATCGTTCCTTTTTCTTATATGTCGCAAAATCAAAGTAGTCTAGCCATAATAGTGCCAATTCGTCGTTGTTCATTATTTCTCCCTACGCCAAATATTTTTCGTCAATACTCCTGTAATTTATCGCCTCAATCAAATGCTCTGAACGGATTTCGTCGCTCCCGTCGAGGTCGGCAATGGTGCGTGCCACTTTGAGAATTCGATTGTATGCGCGTGCCGTCAGTTTCAAACTCTCAAATGCGGTTTTTAAAAGGTTGTTGCACTCGTCGTCCAGTTTGCAATATTTTTTTATCATCTCGTTTGTCATCTTGCTGTTACTATAAATTTTGTTTTTCTCAAACCGCGCCACTTGAATTTGCCTAGCCTTATCCACACGAATTTTAATTTCCGCGGAACTTTCCTCGTGGATTTCGCTAGAGATATCGCCATAACTAACGCCGTCCACCTCGATATACATATCAATTCTATCCATCAGCGGTCCGCTTAATTTACTCAAATATTGGTGAATTTGAGCGGGCGAACACTTACACTTCTTCTGCGTGGAGCCATAATTTCCGCATGGGCAAGGGTTCATACTGGCAATAAGCACGAAATTCGCGGGATATTCCACAGTGTTCATACTGCGCGAAATGGTTACAGTTCCGTCCTCTAATGGTTGCCTAAGCGCCTCCACAGTTTGCCTTGTATATTCGGGAAATTCGTCGAGGAACAAAACGCCATTATGCGCAAGGCTTATCTCGCCGGGCTTAATTTTACTGCCACCGCCCGTAAGCGCCACCGCCGACGACGTATGGTGCGGACTGCGAAACGGACGTTCGGTCAAAATGCCGACCTTACTGTCCAGATATCCCGAAATGCTATGAATTTTCGTTGTTTCAAGCGCTTCATCAAACGTCATATCAGGCAAAATGCTAGGAAACGCCCGCGCCAGCATCGTCTTTCCGCTCCCCGGAGGTCCAATCAAAAGCACATTATGTCCGCCCGCCGCCGAGATTTCAAGCGCCCTCTTTGCGCTCGATTGTCCCTTTACAAGAGCAAAATCGCCAGTGGGTCTGTGCTGAGTTTTTATGTATTCATAGCTTAAATTTCGAGCGGGCAAAATGTCCGTTTCGCCGTTCAAAAACGACACAAGTTCCCTAAGGCTTCTTGCGGGATAAACTTCAAGTCCCTCGATAAAACTCGCCTCACTGGCGTTTTCATATGGAATAACAACTCGCTTTATGCCAAGGTTTCTTGCCGAAATAAGTATAGGCAAAACTCCGCGAATTTTACGTAGTGTGCCGTCGAGAGATAGTTCCCCCACGAATGAAATGTTTGATAGTGCCTCTTTGTTTGCTCGAATTTGGTTTGTTGCCGAAAGCACCCCCACCGAAATGGGCAGGTCATAGAGAGACCCCTCTTTCTTTGTGTCAGCAGGCGCAAGATTAACGATAATTTTGTCGTTTGGATAGATAAATCCCTGATTTTTTACGGCAGAGCCAATTCTTTGTTTAGATTCTTTAATAGACACGTCTGCAAGTCCCACAATGTCATATGCAGGAAGCCCGCGATTGACGTCCACTTCCACCAAAACAGAATACCCCGAAAGACCGTTTAACCCAAAAGAATTGATAATGGATAACATCAATTTCTCCTTCTAAAAAACTTTTTGCAAAAACTCAATCTCTCCACTTCTAGTTTTAATTATATAGTAATCAAAAAAAATTTTAAAACAAATTTAACAAAAAAATTTTTAACCCAACAACGAGCCACTCTAAAATTTTGCAATAAAAAAAGAGACGATTTCGCCCCTTTTTTATTCTTGTTATCTCATTTCTTTAATCTTTGTTGCTTTGCCCGTTAGATCACGAAGATAAAATAGTTTTGCTCTGCGGACTTTGCCCTTTTTCAGCACTTCCACGCGGTCGATTTTTGGGCTGTGCAGAGGGAATGTCCTCTCGACGCCCACGCCGAATGAAATATGCCTAACGGTAAAGTTTTCGCGAACAGAACCATTTTTGCGTGCAATGACAGTGCCTTCGTAACCCTGAAGTCGCTCTTTGTTGCCTTCTTTGATTTTATAAAACACTTTCACAGTGTCCCCCACAGAAAACTCTGGAAGGTTCTCTTTCTCCATATCTTTTTCAATCACATCAATAAGGTTCATTTCGTTTGTCCTCCAAATAAATTGCAAATTATGATAACATACAAGTAAACTAATTGCAAGCAGTTTTTGTATTGTTAGTTAAAATTTATTTATATTTTTGCCCATTTCTATATTACAATATAATATATTATATATATAATATCAAATGTAATGTTTTAAAATTCGATTATTTTGTGTCTCAAAAAGCGTTTTCAAAATATTCGCAGTCAAAGGAGTTCGCGTCAGTTCCAAACAACGCCACACAATCAAACCGCACAGGGACGCTATCTAGCATCTTGTGTTTTTTTAGATAACACAGCGCCACATTCCTAATCGTCTTTTGTTTATGTGTGTTAACGGCTTCTTGCGGGTCGCCAAACGCTTTTGACGAGCGCGTTTTCACTTCCACAAACACGACAATTTCTCCGTCGCGGGCTATTATGTCAATCTCGCCAAGTGAGGTTCGGAAGTTGCATTCAAGGATTTTTAGCCCCCGTTTTTTCAAAATTACACACGCATAGTTTTCGCCTTTATCTCCCGTCAGTTTGTTAAAAATCATTTTTCTTTCCTTTCTCAAAATGCAAAAAAGTAAACACAAAACAATTAACTCACAAAGTGTTTAATAAAACTGTTTCTGTGAATGTCGCATTTCCCATGAAGTTTTAAGAGGTCAATATGCTCTTTAGTGCCATAACCCTTGTGTTTTTCAAAGCGATATTCAGGGTATTTTTTCGCCATTTCAGTCATAAATTTGTCCCTAAAAACTTTCGCCAAAATGGACGCACACGCGATGTTATAACTGAGGGCGTCGCCGTGAATTATGTTTTTTTGTGATATTTGCGTGTCAATTTTAACGGCGTCAATAAGCACAGTTTTTGGAATTACACTCAGCCCGTCTAGCGCCCTTTTCATGCCCAGTTTTGTCGCATTAAGAATGTTTATTTCGTCAATTGTTTTTTCGTCAATTTGCACGATACAATACGAAATCGCGCGTTCCATAATTTTACCAAACAATTCTTCACGCTTTTTTGCACTCAATTTTTTGCTGTCGTCCACGCCGTCTATTAATAAATTTTCTTCAAGAGGCATAACCACGCACGCGCAACAAACAGGACCCGCCAAAGGTCCTCTTCCCGCCTCGTCAATCCCGGCAACATAGCCAAGTTTTTTATATTCATTTTCATATTCAAACATAACTTCCACCATAAGCCGACTTTTTACCCTATTTTTGTGTAATTTATGTGCCAAATTTAGTCGAGAACAATTTTGCCAAGACGCCCTTTTCTAAAATCGTCAATAATCATTCGACCACATCTTTCATAATCTAACTCGTTATTTTTAAGTAAACACTTCTTACTCACACAAATTTTCTCAAAAATATCCAGCGTTTCGGTGTCGTTGTCAAATGAAATATCATAACGTTTTTTTAATAAATCACCATATTTTTCTCGTATGTCGCCAAGAAAATAAAACGCCATATCATTGACCAGTTCGTCCTTTATGCTACCAATATATGCAAGATTTTTGGCGATTTTTTCGTTGTCAAACGCTGGCCAAAGCGTGCCGGGTGTGTCTAGAAGTAAAAAACCCTCTTTCGTGGTCACCCATTGCTTGCCTCGAGTAACGCCGGGTTTGTCGCCCGTGTTTGTCTTACTCACGCCACAAAGGTTGTTTATAAGCGTACTTTTGCCCACGTTTGGAACACCCACTACCATAATTTTTATTTGATAATTGATGCCTTTGTCGCTCTTGTTTTCGATTTTTTCTTTCAGCAAGGTCTTACTTGCTAAAAACAAAACTTTGCCCGAATTTGATTGCGTGCTATTAATCGCCACCACTTCAGCGTTTTGAGAGTGCAAAATACTTTTAAAACGCTTTATGTCTTTCTCGTCAACGAGGTCGGCTTTGTTTAAAATGTATATAATTTTTTTGTTACTGGCAACTTTCGAGAGTTTGGGGTTAAAGCACGACAGCGGAGAGCGTGCGTCAAGAAGATAAAAAACAATGTCTATGTTTTTTATTTCTTTTTCCATTTCGCGTAAAGCCTTTGTCATATGCCCCGGAAACCATTGTATCGTCATATTTTACCTCCCCTTTGCGCTCCGATTTACTGTGGGACACAAAATTATTAGGTTGTTCGCAAACTTTGTTTGCTCTGCAACTACAATTTTGTTTCCCCCGTATACCCCCTTCATTTTTAAAGGTATACTTCAAAATCAGTCATTTTTTGCTTGTTATTGGGTCATTTTCGTGCAATTTTTGCCATTTTTTAAACAAGTCTGGGCGTCGTTTTTTTGTAATTTCAATCATTTTTTCATGTCGCCACTTGTCCACTTCGCCATGATTGCCGTCAAGAAGAACTTGCGGAACTTTCTTGCCCATAAAATCGGCAGGTCGGGTGTATTGCGGATATTCAAGAAGACTACTGGAAAAACTCTCCTGTTCTGTCGCCTTATCGCTACCTAAAACATTTGGAACATATCTCGCCACCGCGTCGACAATCGCCATCGCAGGAATCTCGCCACCAGTCAAAACAAAGTCGCCGATAGATATTTCTTCGTCCACACAAAGGTCGATTATTCTCTCATCAATTCCCTCGTAATGCCCGCAAACAAGCACTAAATCTTTGCCAAAACTTGCCAAATTTTCCACCTTATTTTGGTCCAAAATTTTGCCCTTTGGTGAAAGAAAAATCACGTGACTATCTGGCGTTTTGACACTTGAAATCGCATCAAAAAGTGGCTGGGGCGTCATAATCATACCTGCACCACCGCCATAGGAATAGTCGTCGCAACGTTTGTTGTTGTCCTTCGAAAAATCCCTTATATTATGCACGTTAATGTGTAGCAAATTATTATTTTGCGCGCGCCTTAGTATGCTGTGATTAAGGCTCTCAAACATCTCTGGAAAAAGCGTCAATATGTCAATTTTCATATCGTCACCTCTTTTAGTTTTTCTTTGAAAACAACAATTTTTTTGGCATTAACGTCCACTTGTTTTATAACAACCTTGAGGAAAGGAAAACTCCTTCTCGCGCCACCCGCCAAATAATTTATGATGCTGACACTGCTGTATCTTTCCACGGCTTCCACCACGCCAACAAACTTGCCAAATTCGTCGACAATCTCGCAGTTTTCGAGATCTTCCACCAAAAATTCGTCGTCTTTCGTGTCAATATTTTCCTTTGGAACATAAATAATTTGGTTTCTAAATCTCTCCGCCTCGTCCACACTCGATACATTTTCTAGCGTCAAATATCCAAATTTTTTGTAAAATCGGACATTATTAACAGTATAATTTTGCCCCGAAATGTGAACAATTTTTAGATTTCGCCAAAAATCAAGGTCGAGCGTAAAGCATTCAACCTTAATTTCTCCATTTAACCCTTGGGGTTTTAAAATTTTTGCAATTTTAATCATAATTATTTAATTTTTAGGATATATTTTTTATTTTCATTATGCGATGCAGAGTGCAAAATCATACGAATTGATTGGGCAATTCTGCCGTTTTTGCCGATAATTTTGCCAACGTCACCTTCCGCAACGCTCACTTCGAAAATTACGGTGCTATCTTCTTCCTTTTTGTGAATTATCACAGCGTCCTTATCGTCCACCAAAGAATCCACAATAAATTTTAGTAATTCTTCCATTTTTTACTCCTATTTTTTGTGAATTATTCTTTCTTGG
>CAYJEF010000032.1:0-6958 GCA_964369125.1 uncultured Christensenella sp. | reverse complement strand
TTTGCTGGCAAAATCTCGCTGAAGTCCACGCACACACTCGCGTAAAACATCAAAACTTGAAAGAATGGGCGTGAATTTATTTATTCTCTCTTCCCGCAAGTTTTTCGTGTAATTTGTGCCGTTTACATAAACATTTTGAGTATATAAATTAAACGAAATTTCAACTTTAAGGTCTTTTACAAAACTCTCGACAGTGCTTTTTGTTGGGATTTTCTCACCATATTTTTTTATATATTCGCAGGTGATAGAGCGATAAATTTCGCCGGTGTTTAGGCGTTTTATTTTAAGAACTTTTGCCAGTTCGTTTGCAATTGTGGACTTCCCGCTGCCCGCCGTCCCGTCTATTGTTATTACAAACATTCGTGCCACCTCTACATAAGTGTATCACTTTTTAAAGGGTTTTGGCAAATAGAGCCCACAAATTGCCGACATAAAGTTGACTAAAATGTAAATAAAATTTACAATAGACGCGAGGTTAAAATTATGAATTTACAAACGCCAACAGTCCACATCGACGCAGTCAAGGGGCAAATAGCGCAAACTGTTATTATGCCCGGTGACCCTTTGCGTGCAAAGAAATTTGCAAAGAAATTTTTGAAACGCAGAAAACTGGTCAGTAGTGTGAGAAATAACTTTTGCATTACGGGCAATTATAAGGGCGCTGCAGTGTCGATAATGTCGTCTGGTATGGGCAACGCGTCTATGGGAATCTACTCCCACGAACTCTATAACTTTTATGACGTGGACAACATTATTCGCGTTGGCACGACGGGTTCACTGGACAAAAGCATTATAATTGGCGATATTTTAGCGGGCGAACGAGTCTTTACGGACACAAACTTTGGCGGAATTTTTGCTTCGGGTGCCGAGACTTCTTTCGTGTGTTCAAAAAAACTTCTAAGCGAAATAAAACTGGTGGCAAAAGAGCAAAACATCAAAGTTATTTGCGACAGTATATATTCCACCGACACTTTCTACGATACGCATGAAAAAAACCGTCATATGATAACCCTGGGCGTAAAAGGTGTAGAAATGGAGTCGGCGGCATTATATTTCAATGCTTTAAAGGCAAAGAAAAATGCACTCACTCTTTGCACCGTGTCCGACGAAGTGCTGACAAACAAAAAATCCACAGCCAAACAGCGTGAAAATGACTATCAAAATATGTGCCTACTTGCTCTCGAAGTAGCGGTGAAGTTGCACAAAAATATAAAAGGAAAGTAAAAATGAAAAAAACAAAAACATTTTACATTGCTCTTGCCTCGTCGCTATTGGTAGCAATCTCCGCACTTGTCCTCGGTACAATTTATGATTTACAAATAAGTAAAGCGCTCGCCGATTTGTCGCCAAATGTTTATCATTCGCAAAATTTATTCGCTATAATTTTTGAATGTGTGGGCGAAAATGTGCTTTATGTTCTGCTTCTTTGCGCGTTTGCTATCTTATTCTTCCATTTCTACAAAAATCCTTTAAAGAAAAATTGGCTGAACATATCTTTGCTGGTTGCGCTATGTCTGGGAAGTGTCCTTTGTTCGTTTTATGGGCTTAATAAAACACTAAAATATATCTCACTTTACACAAATTTTGGATTATCGGGATATGTGGCGACGACTTTTGGACTTGCTACTATATTTTTAGTTGCAACATTATTCGCGATTTTAATTTTCTATTTGTTCAGCAGGTTAAAACAAGAAACAATTTCCAAACTCACCGGATTTGCGCTTGCAATTATAGTTGTATCGGCGCTTTCAAACGTCATAGTTCAAGGCAGTAAATATATTTTTGACAGGGCAAGATACCGCGCGATGGTGTATGAGGGCTACACAAATTTTGAATATTATTCACAATGGTTTGTTATAAACAAAAGTAAATTTACAGCCACCTCTTTGTATGCTGAAGAATATTTTAAGTCTTTCCCGTCGGGTCACGCCTGCGCCGCAGCAAGTATTTTTTTGATAACGCTTCTACCACATTATTTGGAAAAATTCAACACTAAAAACTGGAAAATAGCGCTCTATTTTACAGCAATTATATATACTTTAGCAGTTGCATTTTCTAGGGTTGTCGGCGGAGCGCATTTCTTCACAGACGTGTATATCGGCGCAATGGTAACTGTTATTTGTGTGCTAATTATCAAATGGCTCTTTGTAAATAAGCTAAGATTTTTAGAACAAAAACACAAAAAACAAAATTGAAATAATATTCACATTTTATTATATTTATTCACTTTATACCCCTTCTTATGAAGGGGTTTTAATTTGTGTAAATTTTCTCTTTATGTACAAAATAACTTAGGGAGAAATTATGAATATAAAAAAACAGTCTTCAAAAGACAAAATGGAACGTGAAGATCCAGTAGGGAAAGTCACTGGTTTTTTCTTGTTTCGTAACGTAATTGAGGACTACGGTAACGATAAAAACACACCAGAGGACGATCGAAAGAGCGTGAATAAATATGGCAAAATCTCACTGACTTTGTCTATTATAGCACTCATCATTTCCGCCGCATGCATAATTTCAAACCTTACAAATCTTGACTTTTTCGGATTTTCGTATGTCTTAATGCTAGTGATTTACATTTTTAGTGGCATTATTATTTCCATTGTGTTTTCCATTTACGGTTTTGTTTTTGGCGTTATGCAAGTGCGTTTAAACAGAAAATCTTCGGGAATAATTGGATTGATTTTGTCACTAATTTCGCTGATTTCCAGTGTATTTTTAATTATTATTTTAATTACTTAGTTTCAATATATGATTGATTTTTACTACCATAAAGTTCAATTTTCTGCGACACAATCTTAGTCACTTCGTTCATCGCTTCTGCCAAATATTTGCGGTAGTCAATGTTGGTGTTGTTGTTTTCGATATTGTGTAAAATGCCGATTAAAAAGGACATTCTTATATCCGTATCGCCATTAATTTTGCAGATATTAGACTTTGAAACTTTGTGCAAAATCTCGTCAGTAACGCCCTTTGCGCCTTTCATATCAACGCCGAGTTCAAGAAGGCGTGTCACGTCGCGTTCCGACACCCCACTGGCACCGTGCAAAACGAGTGGCGTGTTTGGTATTTGCTCTTCGATTTCCTCCAAAATGTCAAACCTCAACTTTGCATCGCCCGAATATTTATAGGCGCCGTGCTTAGTGCCGATAGAAACTGCCAAACTGTCTATGCCCGTTCTTTTCACGAAATCTTTCGCTTGCACGGGATCTGTGTAAAAACTATTTTTTTCCGCGACATCAATATCGTCCTCAATGCCAGAGAGCGATCCGAGTTCTGCCTCCACTGAAACATTATGTGCGTGCGCATATTCCACCACATGTTTTGTGATTGTCACATTATCCTCGTATGGGAGCATTGACGCATCTACCATAACAGAGTCGCACCCCGCGTCAATCGCGCGTTTAACTGCATCAAGAGATTTGCCGTGGTCGAGGTGAAAACTGACAGGAATCTTACAGTTCTCTCGCGTTGTTTTTATGAAATCCCTCAAATAATTTTCGCCAATAAAATCCATTGCACCCTCGGACACTTGGCAAATTACGGGCGAATTTTGGTTCTCCGCCGCAATTATGATTGCCTTTAAAACCTCCAGATTTGCAAAGTTGAAAGCGCCCACCGCGTAGTTGTTTTTTAAAGCATTTGAAAGTAATTTGTTTTCCATTTTATATTCCCCTTAAACTAATTCTTTACTATTCTACAATATTACGCAAAATTTGTGAAACACAAATGCGAAAAATATTAACACAAAAAACTTTTGAGAAAAATCAAAACTGTATTATAATATTTTTGTATGAAAATATCCTGTTTATTCCCAATATTTATCACAGACGACGCAGAGAAGTATTTTGAAAAATTCCTCTCTTCTAAGTTTTTTAACGAAAATAAAACAATGAAAATTATTGTATTTGTGACTAAATTTGACGAAAAAAACAAAACTAGTCTTGAAAACTTATCTAAACAGCACAAGAATTTTAAACTGGAAATTATACAAGATAACTTTAACTACAACGACGCATTTTTAAAGGCAACAAAAGTTTTTGACGGGGACGTTTTGCTCCTTGGTGACACAAAGATTGACAATATTGATTTAATATTTACTAAATGCCTTGAAAAGTATAGGCAAGGCGCAAATATTGTTTTTGTTAAGAAAAAATATGGCAAATTTCGGCAGTTTTTTATGAATTTTTTGCAGAGTTTTTATAATTTTTTTATAAAAATTTTATCAAACAAGCGCGACAGATTTAATGTAATTTCATTGGGATTATACGATAAAAATGTGCTGGACGTTTTTAGGGAACTGCCCGATAAGTGCTGTTTTTTAAAGAATACGAAGGACTTATTTGGGTTTTCGTCAAGGACGATATATATCGACAGCAAAATTCAAACTTTAAAGCAAAATTTTGGCAAACCCACGCCATCACTTATTTCAGGTATTGTCACCCTCTCCCTATTCACCTGCGTAATTATACTTACGATAATACTTAACTCAACTATGAGGGCAAGCGCCACTTTAAATATTTTTGCCATTTTCGGTTCTTTATTCTTTTTAGTTTTATCAATGATATTTTTTCCAAAGCATTTTTGCGACATTAGAAATATGACAAGTAAAACCCGCAAGAAATAATTGATTAATTGGGCGTTTATGAATTATAATAAATTTCAAGGAGAATAAATATGAAAGTAAAAATTGGTATCAATGGTTTTGGCAGGATTGGCAGACTTGTTTTGAGGAGTGTTCTTTCACGCGATGACGTGGAAGTTGTCGGGATAAACGACCCTTTTATTTCGCCAGATTATGCGGTATATCTTATGCGCTACGACTCCATTCACGGGAAGTTTGACGGTTCTCTTTCCCACACCGAGGACAGCCTCGTTATAAACGGCAAAAAAATTCGCATGTTCGCCGAGAAAGAACCAAATCTCATCGACTGGAAAAGCGTTAAAGCCGAATATATTGCAGAGGCAACGGGAAAATTCACGAATTTTGACGGCGGAAAACTTCACCTGCAGGCAGGAGCAAAGAAGGTAATCATCACTGCTCCAGCCAAAGACGGTGTGCCTATGTTCGTTATGGGCGTCAACGAAAAGAATTACAAAAAGAATATAGATATCGTCTCAAACGCAAGTTGCACCACAAATTGCCTTGCACCACTTGCGAAAGTAATCAACGACAAGTTTGGAATTGAAGAAGGGCTTATGACAACAGTCCACTCGATAACCGCTACTCAACTTACAGTTGACGGACCTTCAAAGAAAGATTGGCGAGGCGGACGCGCGGCGAGTGGGAACATAATTCCGTCCTCCACGGGTGCAGCGAAAGCAGTTGGCGAAGTCATTCCAGAGCTTAAAGGTAAACTCACAGGTATGAGTTTTCGCGTTCCAACTCTTGACGTGTCGGTGGTAGATTTAACGGTTAGGCTCAAAAACCCTACGACATACGACGAGATTAAAAAAGAAATTTTGCACAGGAGCCAAACCGATCTCAAAGGTATTGTTGGATACACAGAGGAACCCGTGGTCTCGACCGATTTCATTCACGACGACAGAACATGTGTGTTTGACGCCAGCGCCGGCATTATGTTAAACGAAAAGTTTGTGAAACTCGTGGCGTGGTATGATAACGAGTGGGCATATTCCTGCAAAACAGTCGACCTTATCGTCCATATGGCAAAAACTGATAACGCAAAATAATTTTTTTCAACAAAAAAATTTGGGGCAAAAAATCCCAAGTTTTTTTTATAATAAATTTTTAGTAAATAAATTACACGTTGAATCTAAATAGACACACGTCGCCGTCTTGCATAACGTAATCTTTGCCGACAGACTGAACTTTACCTTTATCTTTTGCCATATTAAAACTGCCTAGGTTCACGAGGTCGCTAAATTTTACAATCTCGGCACGAATGAAACCTTTTTCGAAATCGCTGTGAATTTTGCCCGCCGCTTGCGGGGCTTTCGTTCCACGATTTATCGTCCAAGCGCGGACCTCTTTCTCCCCTGCCGTTAAGAAACTCATCAGCCCCAAAGTGTTGTAACTAACGACAATCAACTTCTCGAGCCCACTCTTGTTTATGCCCAATTCCTCTTTGAACATCTGGCGATCTTCTGGGTCAAGAAGTGTCAACTCCTCCTCGATTTTGCAACTAAGGGTCAGGACTTCAGCGCGCTCCTGTTCCGCCATTTTAATAACATTTTCTACATAAGAAATTGAGTTTGGTTCTTTCAAAATGTCGCTTTCTGCTATGTTTGCAACGTAAATTACAGGCTTAGTTGTAAGTAAAAACAATCCGTCCACATACTCTTTTTGCTCACTTGAAAGATTTAGACTACGGGCAGGTTTTTCAGATTCAAGCGTCGATTTTATGGTGTTTAAGATGTCCAAATGTTCTTTTACTCCCGTGCCAACTTTCACCATCTTTGTTTCTTTGTCAATGTATTTTGCCACACTTTCAAGGTCGGCAAGAATTAGTTCAAGGTTTATTGTTTGAATATCGCGCTTTGGGTTTACAGAACCCTCGACGTGAATAATTTTTTCATCATCAAAACACCTCACCACGTGAATGATGGCGTCCACCTCGCGAATGTGACTAAGGAATTTATTGCCAAGCCCCTCGCCTTTACTGGCACCCTTTACAAGCCCCGCAATGTCGACAAATTCAATCTGCGCAGGCGTGGTTTTTTGCGCGCAGTATAATTTTGTCAACACCTCCAATCTCTCGTCCGGAACATCAACAATGCCCACATTTGGTTCTATTGTGCAAAACGGATAATTTGCACTCTCGGCGCCTGCGTTCGTGATTGCGTTAAAAAGTGTGCTTTTGCCGACATTTGGGAGTCCCACAACACCAAGTTTCATATTATTGCCTCGATTTATTTAATGCTTTATTATAGCAAAAAATCCAAAAAATATAAAGCGATTTTATTTTAACATTATTAGAATTATTTGATAAAATGG
>CAYJEF010000031.1:0-7089 GCA_964369125.1 uncultured Christensenella sp. | reverse complement strand
AAATATAGTTTTGGAGAAAAAGAAATGAAAAAGAATTTGAAAACAGCCGGAATTTTGTTCCTTGTTATCTTTGCTTTTGACATAGCGGGATTGATGCTGGACATTTTTTATTATGAGTTTTCCGTTCTATATTTGGTTTTTGATTCTATTAGTGTTGCTTTGTCGCTTGTCACTAGCATAACGTATTTGTGTTTGTTAAAAAAGTCCGAAGAATACTTGTTAAAACACAAAAAGTTATTCCTTGGGATTATGATTGCAAACATTTTTAACAGCTTTGTTGCGTGGATATTAACATTTTGGATATATTTTTCATTTTCTAAGTCACAATCATTTTTATTTAATTACAGGGACAAAACTAGCGGACAAAATACAGTTTCACTTGATGAAGATAGTTATGAGGAGAAAAAAATTGCACAAGACTTAACCGAACGCCTGGAAGAACTCTTGAAACTTCGCGACAAAAAATTTATTAGCGAAGAAGAATATCAACAATTGAGGGAGCAGGAAATTAAAAAACATTTTAGCTAAAACTAAAATGTTTTTTTAAACTACGGCGAAAGCACTCTAAACAAGATATGGTTGCTACTATAGTGGTTTCCACTTGGGTCGACAAGCATAAGCGCAAATTCGACGCCAGGCGAAAGATTTGTGAAGTAATATTGCCCTTGGTTATAAAAATCCGCATAGTCGTCGTCGAATATCTCTTGATAAACACCTTGCTCGATACGTTTGATAACGAGAGTAAATGGAATGTTTTGTTTTAGAGAGAACAAAGTGTCTGCCGTAAACTCCAAAATCTTGAAGGTGAACAGTCCTCTTGTTTCTTCAACTATCGTAAAACTTCCGCTTTGCATTGTTATGGCTCCCGCAAAGGTTGTCTCGTCAAATGGGCACTCCTTTTGCTCTATTATAAAAGGAATGGAGAATACTGCGTCGTAGATGTAACTATATGAAATGGCGTTGCCGTCCCTGTACGAAGGATTGCTTGGGTCAAGGTCTATCAAAGTGGAAAATGAAGTGTTGGCATTAAAGACTACAAAATCAAAGAAATCCGAAATAACATAGTTTGAATTTTTAAGGAAGGAAATGTTCATATAATATGTCCCGGCGTCTTTAAGGTTTTCGGTTATATTCCCCACTTCGTCAGTAAAGAATACTACGATATGCACGCCCGAGAGAACGTCATATGTTTTGCTTGTAGAAGTCAAAATGATTTTCTTCTTGATATTATCTTTAATTTCCCTACTGTTTGAGACGCTGATAATATTGTTTAATCTGCTGACAATAAACTCCTCGGTGAAGTAGTTGTAGATAAAATTGTTTGACTCGTTACCGCCAAACTCACGCACAATGCTGGTGTCATATTCACTGTCTGCGTCATCAAAAATGGAAATGTAGAGCGTGGATACTTTGTTTATCTTAAAGTGTCTCGTAATTGTGCTGTATTCCAGTCTATTAGAATAGTTGGCTCCAAAATTCGAGAAGACATATTCCACGCGATAACGCACTAATTTAGAGTTTATTGGTGCGGAATTTAATAAGATAAAGTTATTCGAGCCTGCCGAATTTTCGTAGGAATAATTGTATGCGAGCGTGAATATCGAATTTTGCAAATTGTCTTTTAATGTCACAATATTGTAACTAGAGGTAAAAACATAATAGGTGGTGTTACCGACGAGGAAGGACCGTGTTCCGCCCACCGTGCCAGGCGTAAGGTCCACAGTTGTGCTAAATTTAAGCCCGTTGTAGAATGCGTTGCCCGTGTATTGATATTGTGAATCCTCACTTGGAATGGTGAAGTTTGACGTCCTGACTTTTCTGGCAATAACCGTTAGGTTTGCAGAACCAACATAGTCGGCAATTGTTTCGTCCTCTGGGAAACTAACTGTGAAATTAATCTTATTCACAGCCACAATATTGACACTTGACACCCAAGAATTGTCGCTAGGCGATATGACAACTCCGCTTTCCGTCCTGACAACCAGCGAATAAACTGTTCCCAATTCGATTGCAAACATACTGCCAACAATCGTTTGATAGAGGACATCTGCATTGGCGGAAGGGTCATATTCAATTTCCGCGTTTATAAACGCCACCATTCCAGTGAATGCCTGTGCCTCGATGGAATAGCTAAACTCGCCCTCGCCAAAATATTGACTAGTGGTATTGCCATATGCGACAGAAAGAGTGTAATTCCCAACACTCCAAGGAGCATCGATGCCAAGATCTGTGCCCGTTTGAGTGAAGTAACGCAAGGTAAATTCATCTGGGAAATTAGCGTAACTTTTTTCATATATAGGGTTGCCACTTTGATCTTTTAGAATGGCTAAGATGTCTGCTAGGAACAATTCGACTCGTTCATTTTCTCCCTTGTAACCATATTTCGTTCTGTTTGGAAACAGAATTTGCGCCTCGCGACTGATGACGGAGAATGACTGCGGAGCAGAATAGTAGTAATTGTTGTCGTCGATTGAGAGGTTAATGCTGTAATTAGCGCTGACTTCTAACACATAATTATCACTTGCCCAATCGCTCTCGTCTGGCGTGGCATAGATTACTTTGCCCCTAAAATCTGGCGTAATATTGTATGAGAATGGCAAGGCACTTGGGTATCGCAGGTCAAAAATTGTGCCATAGCGAAATTCGTTTTGCCAATCGGTAATGTGGATATCGTCTGACTTTTCTATCTCAAAAAATACGTAGAACCGCATATTTTTAGTTTTGCCGTCCTTGAAAACATAGTTGTCGCCCGTGGTACAAATTGCAATGCAAAGATATATACACGCGTCTCTTGGCGTGGCGTCTTGGTTTACAATCTTCACGCAATACTCCTGCGCAGTGTTTTTATTTACAAGGTAATATTTGTCGCCTTGATAGTTCACTTCTTCAATCGTGTCTATTGTGAGAAGTTCTATTGCCAAAGTGTTCGTGGATTCCGTGACTACACCACCAGAATAGTCATACAGTTTAGCAGCACCTTTCTTTGATTCGTCATAAGTGGTTTCGATACACTGATAGGTATACACCGTGGAATATTGCGCTGTTTCTGGCGTGGTTTTAAGGTCCAAATAGAACACACTAGCGCGTCCAGAATAGGCAATGGATTTTAAATTTGGGTCGTCTTTATATCCAAATGTCGATGTGGTTGTATTGATTTCAATTTCTCTTGGTGTCACATAGAGCGGAACGTCTAGGCTAAGTGGTTTGTAGTTTGTGTCTACTTCTATGGTACTTCCAGATTTCAACGCCTCAACGACGACTTTTATGGAATATGTCGTGGTGACGCTGGCGTTTAAAGTTCTCATAGATTGAGGCGCGCTGACGAATACAAAGTTGTTTCCAGAGGCATATTCTTTTAAACTTAGTGCACTGTCCGAAACACCGCTAAACACATTCCTTTCTGTGCCAGAATCGTCGTATGTCGTCTTTATATTCGACAATGTTGTTTCATCGTTACCAAAAATTATTGGGTTCTCAAACGCCAAAGCGCCTGAAACATAACTAATTTCGGCTTTCTCAATGTTGAGATATCCATGTTGAGCGAGATTTAACACATAGTTGTTTTGTTTTGAATTTAGTTGAGTAAATTCGATGTTAGTGCCATTTTGACGATTGATAATTATTTTATTACTAGCGTTTATACTCAAGGATACATAGTAACTGCCGGCGTTTAATGGAGTTGCATTGCTAGAAGTTGTGGTGGTGTAGGTAATTATTGGGTTGCTTGAAGGGTCAATCTCGTAACCCTCGGTGTTGCAAATAACCTTGAAAACATTTGTTACTTCAGTGCCGTTGTAGACAGTGCGCACCAGCGATGTGGAGTCGTTTGTGGTAGACACAATTGAAATGTTTATAAAGACGCTGGCTATATAATACACGACATTTTGTCCAAGAGAAATGTCATAGCAGTCGGTGATAACTGTGCTTTCTTTGGTGACAATAAGTGACGAAATGTCGCCTAAATTTTGTATATAATATTTCCCCTCTACCTCATTATATGCCGCCGTGAAGTTTAATCCTGAAAGTGAGACGTCCTCTTTGCCTTCGTCAGAATTTAAAGTGTAATTTTCAAATCCAACAATAGGGTTCGTTACGTCGTCTGCGGACTGTTTGTTTTCCGTGATAATATTCAAGGTTACTTTGCGTCTCTTCACCAGATATGTGGAACTTTCGTCCACAGTAATAACATAATTTGCGCTTTCGCAGTGAAAGGTGTCTGCTTTAATTTGGTATGCTTGCTCCACGCCAGAAATAAGGGTGACTGGATAATATCTGCCCACCTTTGGCACTTGAATGTTATTGTGGTAAAGCGCAAAAACTCCGCTGAATGTAGGTCTTACTAAAATGTTTGAGTTATAAGACTGATCTTTTAGCGGGTCGTTATAACCTATGGATTCTGGATAGTCATCGCCGAAAGTGGTGACATAGGAGATTGGGTATATTGTAAGACTGCGAGGAGTGATAGTAAGTTTCTTGTCTGTAGATATAAGTTGCAATGAATAGTTGGGTCCAAAACTTAAATCGCCAAGGTTAATGCCATAGTTTCCCACGTTTTCGCCTGGGTTTCGCCTTAAGCTTCCTGTTACCTGCAGATTTGGTATTGAATTGCCATAGGAATATGAAAGCACTGGATCGGCGTCGCCATACGTTTTTGTAACATCGTTTGGAATGATAAAAATATCTTGCTTATAGACGATAAAATGATAATTTGTTGTGCTGTCTAGCGCAAAATCATAATATTCCTTGCTTGGCAAATAAGAAAGTCCAGAGGAGAGAAATATTTTATATTCGCCACAATTAACCATACTGTCCACTGGCATATATTGATTCCCTTGAGATGCCCCCTCTACCTTCAAATGATATTTGCCATTAGAATCGGTGAGAGAGAGAAGCATATCCACGCCAAATATCATGGAGACTGTTACGCCCGCCTCCATATTGTTTGACGTATCATAATCGGTGTAAAACCCGCTAGAAATTCTGCTGTCGGCGCTGTAAGTTTTGGTGGAGCGGTCTATCGTTAGTCTTGGGGTGACGGTAACATTAATTTTGTCCAGAAAAACATAGGACGTTTCCACCGTTATTTCAAAATTCTGCGTCTCGTTTGCGACACTCTGCAACCCCACGGAATATACCGCAAAATGACTTCCTGTAGTCGTTTGTCTGTTTAGTTTAAGGGAGAATTTAATTGAGTCTCCAGTCTCTATTTCAAAATTTCCGTTGTTATTAAAATTCTCCGCTTTGCATGACAAAACGCCATCCACAACCCTCTCTTCACCATTTACCTTAAACGACAAAATGGAATCGAGAATATAGTTTGGGACACTGTTGTTGGACATTATGGAATAGTAACTGACGGTGTGAATTTGGTTGTTTGACGCGTCCATGCCGTTTGGAATCTCATAGTATTCCACAATGTCGTCAAACCGCACGCTGACGGGGCATTTAAAAACATTAAACTTCACTGCGTCTGTTCCGCTGTAATTTTCGCTGGCTTGTTGAGCGAGTGAGATGACAAAATTTTTGTTAACAGAATTGTTTACACTATAATAATATGAACCCACCAAGGCTTTGTAGTTCCCCTCACCATAGTCGCCGTTTGTGTCGTTATAGGAAATAGTTAAGAATGGATTTATCTCGTTGTTGTTCGGGATTGAGCCCGAAACGACGGAGTATCGGAGGTTGGAGTAATCGTCTGGCTCGGTGTAAAATTTTCCGTTTAACGCGTTTGGAAGAACGGTTATATTCATTTGCTGAACGGATAGAGAGCCTGATGAACACACTCGGGTGTTTACATTGTTATCCTTTGCCAGCGTTCTAATATCTGCCGTAAGAGTGTAACTGCCGGAGTCAAGATAATTCCACTCATTGTTCGTTTTTATAGTGTTGCCATACATATAAATATATGCGCTGATATTTACTCTTTTTATATAATTTTCGTCTGTAATAGGCGTCAAAACTTCGGGGCTGGAGATGGAATAATTATTGCTAACATATGAATTGTAATCGTAAATGACAAAAAAATTTGGCGTGGGAGCGGAGCCATATGTGATTGTTTGGTCTTTTATTTTCACCACCAGTTGTTTTTGAGTTATCGTGTGTAAGCCAGAAATTGAGCGCAATAAATAGTTTTTGGCATATTCTGTGTTAAACTGACAAACGACGTCTGTTTTATACTGCGTTCCTGTGTTTGACAGCGAGTTTGCGCTGGTTATATGCAAGTATTTCCCGAGAACTTTGCCTGCGTCTTTACCCACGCCACCTGTAAGGTTCGCTCCATTATTATAATCCTCCGTGGTTGGAGTGGTGCTGAAAAATCCCGCGGGGACAGGCTCTCCAAACACGCTCGTTGTATTTGGTGCAGTTCTCTCAATCTCGTATTTATTTACAATGAGCCTCATTTCTGCAAATTTGGTTTTAGAGGAAGATTTCACATAGGTGACTAGGTATTCACCAGCGTCCATAATACTTTCCACTTCCTGACTGGTGCTACCCTCGCCTATGTAATAGTAGATATATTCATAAGTGCCGGGTTTATCATACCGAACTATGCATTTTGGGCTGTTTTTTTGGTCGGTGCCGTTATATGTTATTGTGTCTTGGAGCCTTGGAAATTCAGGCAGTTTTTCAAGAGAAATATAAAATCTCAAGAGGTTTGAATATACAATGGAGCCGTTTTCGTTTGTATATTGTGCTTGGATATCTATAGCGCCCTCGCCATCGCTAGTCATTATGAGTTTGCCAGCATTATTCACATATGCAATGGTAGAGTTAGAAGTTATCCACGTAATGTTTTGTGGAGAAAATTTAGCGGGGGCTATTTGGACTTCAAGGGGAATTGGGTCAGAGGAATATTCAAGATAAAAACGCCCTCTGTCCTCTATTGCCTCATAAGACGAAGTTGGAAAGGAGATATAAACGCTTGCAACGGAATCTTCCCCGCACGCAAAAAGAAAGCAAAACGCGACAAGCAGTATTGGCAAAAGTAGCAGTGTTTTAAAAACTTTCTTCATCTTCATTCTTAATTGTCACCCTCTATCATTTTTGCTGATAATTCTACATTATAATTATAATTAGTATATAATATAT
>CAYJEF010000030.1:0-7102 GCA_964369125.1 uncultured Christensenella sp. | reverse complement strand
CTTAGTGGCATCACCGACCAAGCGCCAGTATGCGATATATTTGTATATCTTATAACCATTCTCCTACTCTGTGCCATCGAGCAAAACCCCAAGGAGCACGTCACCATTTGCGACAAATCCTGCCTCTGCTACGGCGCAAATCGCGCTCTATGTATGGTCAAAGACAGCACTAAAACTGCCAGCAAAGTAGTCTTATACAAAGAACTCCTCCACAATCCCCGCGTGGTCAGCGACCTAAAAAAACTGGGCGTAAGCCAAGTAAATTCTTTAGACGAAATCCAAGAAGGCGAAATTGCCATAATTCGTGCCCATGGCGAACCGAAATCCACCTACGAGTATTTTGAAAAAAAAGGCGTCACCTATCTTGATTGCACCTGTCCGAACGTAAAAGCGATAAACACCCTTGTCGAGGGAAAGGACAAAGATGGCTACAAAATCATAATCGTCGGCAAATACGGCAAAAAGACGGGCAAAATTCACCCCGAAGTCGAGGGCACTGTTGGACATTGCCACGACCCAATTTTGGTCGAAGACGAAACAGACGCCAAGAATATAGACACTAATTTCAATAAATACTATCTTGTCGTCCAGACCACATTTTCTACGTCCCTTGCCGAAGAAATCATCAAAATAATCGCGAATAGACTCAAAAAATTTGGTAAAACCTACGAATACAAAAACACCACTTGCAAAGCCCAACGCGAGATAAATTCAGCGTCAGTCTCGCTTGCCAAAGCGACCGATGTAATGTTTGTAGTTGGAGGCAAAGATTCCAGCAACACCCGCGAACTCTATAATAATGTCTCAAAATTCACAACGGCATTTTTCGTCGAAAACTTGAGCGAAATTAAAGAATGTCTATCGCAAAACAAGATAAATAAGCGCGCCAAAATCGGTCTCACCGGTGGCGCCAGCACCGAAATGAGCGAATTATATGAAATAAAAGAATATCTTGAAACCGTAAAATTCTAAAAATATTTCACGCCCTTACAGTTTTGTGCTACAATTTTTATATGCAAATAAAAACTCTTGTCGCAACAATTCCCACAACCCTCACAAAATTCCTGCAAGACGCAGGTTTTAGTTTTATTGCCATCAAAAAAATGTTAAAAAACAAAGACGTGAAAATAAACAACAAGCGCATCTCCCGCGACACAAATCTCGCGACAAACGACATTGTAAATTGCTACTACGCCGAAACTAAACCGCACGAAATAGAAAAATTATACGAGGACGACCGGGTTATCGTCGCCCTCAAACCCGCTGGCATCGAAACCACGGGCGAGCATGGTGTAGAAACCATACTTAATGCCCACGCCGTCCACCGCCTTGATAGAAACACGCAGGGGCTCTGCATCTTTGCAAAAGACCTCGCCACAAAAAAACTTCTAGAAACCATATTTCGTGAAAAACTTGTCGAAAAAAAATACCTCTGTGAAGTTCTTGGTGACACAAATTTCTCTGGCGAAATTTTCCGCGCCTATCTTTTTAAAGACGCCAAAAAATCTCTAGTTTACATCTCAAAGGACAAATCCTCTGGGTCGATAGAAATAGCCACGCAGTTTAAAACCATGAAACACGGCAGTAAAACCAGCATCGTGGAATGCAATCTCCTAACCGGCAAAACACACCAAATTCGCGCCCACCTTGCATTCCTCGGGCACCCTATAATTGGCGACAACAAATATGGTAATAAGCAAACAAACAGGAAATTTGGCGAGAAAATACAAAAACTTTTCTGCTACGAACTATCTTTTCTTGATATAAATATCCCCAATATTTCCGGAAAAACTTTCACTAAATACCCCGACTGGTATAGCAAGAAAAATTCTTAAAATCTCACCACTTTTGGAGAAAAAAATGAATAAAAAAGAAACAAAGAAAACCAAAATAGAAAGCCAAGAAACAAAACAAAAATCACAAGAAAATAAAATAAATAATCAACCCGCAAAATCGCTAACTAACCTTGATCTTCTAATGCTTTCAAGTTCACAGGACTCCGAAGCCTTCGAGCGCGCCGATTTTGCCGAAAATCCCACCTTCAAAACGCGTTATGAGGACTTCTACAACGACGTAAAGCAAAAAAATAACTTCGTAAAACAAGATTGGTAACTTCGTGCAAACTTACAAAAGAAAATATTTTTGACCAATTAAGATTGAAAGATTGCAATTTTTTTGTTACACTTTATTATAAAAATAAAAAAGGGGAGGGAGCGCCAATGCCATTTTGCAAATATTCCAGTTCTTTTATCGGCAACACGTCCATAAATATTGACGCGCGGTTTTTAAACGACTATCTCCCATACGCCCCCGAAAATCGCATAAAAGTCTATCTATTTGGACTTCTAAAATGCCAAAACAGCGCAGGTGCAGACAATAATATCGACAATTTTACCAATGTTCTTGGGCTCAGTAAAGAAGAAATTATGCGTAGTTTTGAATATTGGCAGGAACAAAATCTCGTGCAAATTTTGGACCTAGAAAATGTAGAAATCCGCTATCTACCAGTCAGTGGCGCAATAAAAAACACAAAGAAATTCGAGAACAAAAAATATAGCACTTTCGTCACCGAAATTCAGGAAATTATTATTGGCAGGCAAATTGGACCAAACGAATTCTATAAATACATAGATTTCATCGAAACCTACAACATTCAGCCCTGTGACTTTAATATGATTGTAAAATATTGTGTGGAAAGAAAGGGCGACGCCATAAATTCCAATTATATTCTCACAGTAGCGCGTGTTTGGGCGGACGAAGGTGTCACCACGGCAGAGAAAATAGAAGAAAAAATCGAAAGTCTCACCCTCACCACGTCGGATATAAATCAGGTAGCAAAAGCCCTAAAGTTCAAAGGAAACTTGTCCATAGAGCACCAGCAACTCTATGAAAAATGGACAAAATCCTTTGGGTTCACGCTTTCAAACATTTTACTTTTGTCTAAAAAGATTTCGTCCAAAACCAAGAATTATAGTTTTGAAATGCTCGACAAACAACTTCTAAAATACTTCGAACTCAAACTTATGACCTTTGGTGAAATGGAAGAATACGAAGCGAACAAGAGCGACCTTGCCTCCCTTGCCCGCGAGATAAACAAGGCGATGGGCATCTACTACGATTCCGTTGAGAACGAAATAAACACCTACATTCTCCCATGGCTCTCAAAGGGTTTTAACGACCAAACTCTCATTCAAATCGCCAATATTTGCTTTAGAAACAACACGCGAACGCTAGAGGGAATGGAACAAACCGTCCAGAAATTTGCCAAACTCGGGCTAACTTCGCTACCCGGCATCGAAAATTATCTAAACGAAGTCCTTTTAGTCGACAGTAAAATCAAAAACATTTTAAATGTAATGAACATCGACAGACGCGTAAATATGTTCGACAGAACATTCTTCAAAACTTGGACGGACTCCTACCATTTTTCGCCTGACATTATTATGTACGCAGCCGAACTTTCAAAAGACAAAATAAATGCTATGAAATACGCCCACACCATGCTCACCAGTTGGCACGATATGAACCTAAACAACCTAAAAGACATAAAAAACCAAAAACTAACCACCTTAAATGAACCAAAAAACACCTTCGTTGGCAAGTCTTTTCGGCAGAGAAATTATACTGCAGAAGAACTTGGCGCGCTGTTTGACAACCTCGACGAAATAAATATTTAGAAGGGCAAAATGAACATAAAAAAAAGAGTCCTAAACGAAATACAGTCAAACAAAATATTTGCTGAAAATCTCTCTCAGCAAAATTATAACCGTGCTATGAAAAGTGAGGATTTTAAATCATTATACCTTCAAATGCGTTCACTCAATTTTGACATTTCAAAGAATGCTTTTGAGAAAAAAAATTGTGAAAAGTTGCAGAATACTCTTAAAGAAATTACTTCAAAAGCAAATGAGGTTCTCTCAAAATTGGGTTTAAAATTCGAAGATTTCGAGCCAAAATATGCGTGCAAAAAGTGCAAGGACACGGGATATGTAGACGGCAAACTATGCTCTTGCTATTATGATAAATTTTCCCAAATTCTATTTGGAAATCTTAGATGTGCCGTAAATAAATCTCATACATTCGAAAGTGCCGACTTTTCGCTATTTGACGATTTGGAAAAAACAAAAAAGATATATAAAACCGCACAGCAGTGGTGCGAAAAACTACAAGAAACCGAATACAAAAACATACTCTTGTCCGGTATGACGGGCGTTGGCAAAACTTATCTAACGGAATGTATTTGCAATAAACTACTATCCTGTGGCGTCCCAGTTTGCTTTCACACCGCCTTTTCGCTGAACAATTTGTTTTTAAAATTTCACACTACTTTCGACGACACAAAACCAATGATTTTAAATGACGTTCTTAATGTCGACGTTCTTGTCATCGATGACCTTGGCACCGAACCAAAATATAAAAATGTCACCGAAGAATATTTTTATCTTCTTTATAGCGAGCGCCTAAATAATAACAAAAAAACAATAGTTACAACGAATTTAGACCTGTCAAACATTCTCGACAAATATGGCGACAGAGTGTTTAGCAGAATGGCAAACAAGAAAAACACCCTGTTCATTGAAATGCAAAACAAGGATTTACGACTTTCTAAGATGGCAAAAAAGTGATACGGGCAATGTAAAAAAATCAAGCGGGCATTTTTGATGAATGTTAAATAAAAAAACAGTTTTGTAACTGTTTTTTATTTTATTTGTTCTTTTGTTTGTTCTAAAACAAATCTTTTCACTTCGTTTTTGAGTAACATTCCTTTTTTCGACGCCAACCCAACAATCTCTTTTTCGTTCTCACTGTCAGTTAGCATTGTAAATTCTTTTATTATCACGCCAAATTTTGCGTCAAACCAGTCTTTGAGACCAAGCATCATAAGTGCCTCACGCTCGTATTTTTCGGCGTTGTATTTACTCATAAGGCTAGTTGAAAAAGTGGCAGTTTTATAATTTTTGTCAAAGAGATTTATCACCACTTTGCTAAAATTACCCACAGAAACGACGTTCACATCGTTAATAAAAACATTTTTATTCATAGTATTCCTTCAAAGTTATTATATAATATAAAAATATTTTTTAAAAATAAAATTAACAAAAAAAATAAAACTCGCGTAAATAAATAAAAAGGAATAATAATTATGAATTGTTGTAATTGTATTTGCCCAACTAACGATCCATGCAGAGGTCCCAAAGGTCCAATGGGTCCAGCAGGTCCAAGTGGCAGTAGTCGCATAGCGGACTTTTTTAATCTAATAACCGACCCAATAGCGAATGGCAGTGCTGTGCCACTTTTTGAAAACGTTAACCTCGACCCCGCCGACATTTCCCACACTTCTGGTATGGCGGATATCACTCTCGTCACCCCGGGCTACTACCAAATTTCTTATGATGCTGACGCCGTTCGAGAAAACGAAGGACTCATTACAATGCAAATTTCCGCAAATGGTATTGCAGTCGCAATAAGTGTTAGCACTTCGTTTGCCACCGCAAATAATCCTATCCATTTATCCACCAGTTTTATACTAAACAACACTACCAAAAACCTTGTAATTAATTTGGTAAACGACAGCGGAGCGCCAGTCATTTTTAATAATGTCAATCTTACCATTCAAAAAATAAATTTATAAAAATGAGCCAAAAATACCCCGAAATTGATCAAAAATGAAGTGATTTTGATATGATTTTGAGCCGAAAACGGAGTGATTTTGAACCGAAAATGGAGTGATTTTGATATGATTTTGACCCAGTTTTGATATATAAGCATATCAAAATTGGCGCAAAAATACGCCAAAATGGGGCAAAAATGACGCGATTTTGACACCTTTTTTTGTTAAAATGTGTGTATTTTTAACAATTTTTTTGCACACAATAAAACAAAAAAGGTGGGAAAATGAAAACAATTTATATTTTATTTTTATCTCTATTTTTACTTTGCGGGAACTTTTTGCCCGCATGCGATAGCGAAAAAGTTAATGCAAATGTTGCCCCAGTAGTGGATACTAATGCGTGTTATCAAAAGTCGCAAAATTTAGGTGACGTATTCATTGATCTTAATGAAAAAAGCACCGAAGGTAAAATTTTTTGGAAGGACTCGAGTGCCACTTTGAAAAAGGGCGAAAACGAGTATGAATGGGTGTTTGAGCCAAAAAATACAAACAAATTTTTGCCAAAAACTGGTGCCATAAAATTAATTGGCTATGAGTCTTTAAACGATTTTAGTGTGTCAATAAAGGATTGGACTTTTGGGGAAGAACCAAACGAACCGCAAGTGGCAAACAACATTGGAAATGGAGAAGTATCCTTTGTTTACGCCAAACTTGGCGAAAATTATTTCACTTCTAAAAAACCCACTGATGCCGGCAAATATGCGGTGAAAGCCATTGTAGAGCCCACACAAGAATTCGCGCGAGCAGAGGACATCAGCGCATTTACCATTAACAAAAAAGAAATTATAGCAGACGAAGTGATCTCCATTCAAAACAAAATATTCACAGGCTCGCCCCAAAAACCAGAACTTAAAGTAAATGCTCTTATGGAGGATAAAGATTACGCCGTGTCTTGGAGTTATAAAGAGCAAGAAAACGCCGAATATGGGAACTTAAAAGACAATTTTGTGTCCGTTGGGATTTACAAAGCGACAATCACTGGGAAATGCAATTACACAGGAACGCTTGAAAAATCTTTTCAAATTTTTGAGGACACAATAGAAAACCAAAAACGCATTCAGGACGAAACATCTATATTTTCTTATGAACAAGACAAACAAGTCGGGAATACAGAAGTTACTCCCACCGAAACCACACCAGATTTAGCGACAAAAGCACCCCAAACATCGCAAAATGCCGAGGAAAAATTAACTGAAACGTCGCAAAGCACTGAACAAAACACTGAACAAAAACCAACCGAAACAGCACAAAATACTGACTTAAAGCCAACCGAAACAGCACAAAATACTGACGAAACGTCAGCAGAAAAACCAGTCGAAAGCGAAGAAATCATAGCCGAAAATCCAGAGGACAACACAGCAAAAATTGAACAAACAAATATTGAAGTTAAAGAAGAAATATCAAAAGAAAAGCAAGAAAACGACATAACAG
>CAYJEF010000029.1:0-7226 GCA_964369125.1 uncultured Christensenella sp. | reverse complement strand
ATTTAAAATAAAACCCACCCTTCTAGTGTTTTTTTATCTTTTGTGCAATAGTAGATAAATGCAAATGACAATTAAAACGACTAAGTTTATTGCAAGAATAACGAGTGAAATGATGTTGAAAACAGGCAGAATGACGGCAATTTTGCAAATAACAAGCACGGCGAAAACGGCAAGAAATAATATATATAGCGCGTCTAAAATGCCGAGGCAAACTGCCGAAATTTTGACAGCTTTATTCATAATACACCTCCAAAGCCTTAATGTCTTGCATGTCGGTGTGTGATGTTATTATCTCTTCACTTTGAGCGGGAACGCCTTTATATAAATCAGGTCTATTATATGTTACGCTTGCTTGATTTTGCGCATTATCACTTGTTAAAACGTGGTTATTAGTCCCAGTAACAAGATACGCGGTTTGCTGAAAAAAAACATAATCAATAACGACATAAAATATCCCGCCAAAGCACGCGCCGACGAAATTTTTGGTCTCGTCTGCAGGTGTCACGAAAGTTGCAATTGAAAAACAGTTCGTCAGCCTACCATAAAACAGCCCGCCAATTCCACCAACAAGCGCCATTGCGTTTTCACCCTGAGTCGTCACCGAAATTGTGCCCTCATACCCGCATGCGTCCAAACTTAAATAATTATAATCGCGGTCATTCACCCCCACGACACCCCCACAATACACCGAAAGTGTGTTTGTAGTCACCTCGATTTCGCCCGCGTTTTTACTGGTTAATATCTTACCATAATTCATGGCGCAAACGCCCCCGCAAACCGCGATCGCCGAGGATTCTTCCGCAAAAGTCGACGTGATTTTTAGTTGCCCCGAATTTCTAGAACCCTCTATTTCTCCGTAATTTACGCCCACAACCCCAGCCACAGTTGGCGACCAACTGTCAATCGCGCTCGTTTGCATTAAGTTTGCAAAATTCGTGCAGTTTTGCACGCGTCCGCCCTCCAAATTTTTCGCAATAATCCCCGAAACGTCCACCTCGACGCCGTCCATAACCGACCCAGATATGACGTCACAGTTTGCCACCACGCCCTTATTCTCGCCCGCAACTCCACTGATATTCCCGTCTCCGCTTCCACTGCCTGAAATTTCGGCAAAAATCAAAATGTCGCACCCCTCAATTCGCCCGTGGTTGAAAACAGTTACCCCAGCAAAATATGTTCCGTCCAGCGTTTTGTCGATATGCAATGACACTTTCTCCGCCCCACCGCTAAATTCAATATCGACGTCCAAAATATTGCCAAAATTACTCCCGCACAAAAGAGCATTTGACCCAGATATTTGCGTCTCGTCCTCAAAAATTTTATATACAATCCTAGCGTTTTTTATCGTTCCAAAGTTGTTTTTTATCAGCGTTTTACCATTGAAATCCACGAAAATTGTGTGCCCAGCGCCGTCAATTTCGCCTCTAAAATCGCTTCCGATTTGCTCGCCCGAAAGCGAAATATCTTGCATCAAAACTGCTCGTGCATTCCCCGCAATTGCACTCAAAAATTGCGCATTTGTATACACCTTTGCTGGGCTAAACGCCACACCGCCGATAGTGAAATCGACCGCTGTTAATATGCTTGACACCGCCAAAATAAAGGCTAACACCGCCACCACGCATCTACTCAAAAATTTTCGCTTTTCGCCCGAAATTTTCCTTAACCCCACGCGAATTTTTGTCCCCAAAACCTTAACGTATTGTGAATAAAAACTTGTGTAAATTTTCTCAATATTTTGCTCTATCTTCTCGTTTTTATATGCGCCTTTCCACGCTCTTTTTAGCGCGCTGTCGCGGTGTAAAATTGCCAGCATTTCAAGTGGCGACACAACGGCGTTTTCGTTAAAAAACAGTCTCAAACTCTTCCCTGCCACCCGCCTAAAATCCTTATATATATCAAAAGGTTCGTCCACGCGCCTAAAATCGTTCACTTTCGCGAGTTCTCTCTCGAAATTCTTTGTAATTTTCTTCGCCCCATATAGATAGCACAGCGACAAAACAGGAAATCTCCCAAAAGAGAGATTACGTATCGCGCCAGCCTTAAAAAGCGCCGAAAACGAAGCCAAGTCGTCCCGCTTAATTATCTCTAAAATTTCCCTTTGCGCTTCCCTTTCCAATTTTCCACTCACTTCTTTGGTTTTAGTTTTCTATTTTCCGCCCACTTGTCCAAAATGTCGAAAATATATTCCTCGTTTACGTCGTTATTTTCCACGACCTTTTTCAGCAGTTCATTATTCGTCTTATACTGCTTAAGAAGTTCTCCAATAGTCTCTTTTTCCTGCAAAATATTCTCGAAAACACTTTCGTTTTTGTCCCTAATTTGCTGAAGTTTTTCCCCGCTTTGCTTCAAACTCTCCGCCACATCTTTGTTAATATACTCGCTTACCTTTTCAACGCCCAAGTTATATGCCTCAAGGTCCTTTTGAAGTTTTACGATGTCGTAATTTTTCTTGCGTTCTTGCGTAAGCGCCTCCAGTTTTGCAATCTGCTCCTCGGCTTTTCGCTCAATTTCGTCCGCCTGCAAGATTTTCCCTTCCATTTTTCCCAAAATACCCGTCACTTTGTCTATGGCGCTTAAATATTCCTGAGTTTTTGTTGCGAAATTATCAATCTCGCCCGCCAAATTTTTGGATTTTTCGGATTGACTAGATAAATCGGCAAAAATTCTGTCGAGTTTGCCCGAAATGTCCCCGCCAAAAGAGGCGTTAAGATTTCTTATATCCTCTTTCATACCCTCAAAACTTGCTGAAAACTGGCTCAAACTCTCGGCTATAGGCGAAATGAGGTCGCGATAACCCCTAAACGCATTCACCAAATCCTTCACTTCATTTTCTTCCATTTTTATCTCCCACCTTTTTAAAATTTTCACGAATTTCCTTTAGTTGTTCTTTAAGTCGCTCCCTATCCTTTACGACGGTTTCGAGTATAAGCCTCCTAGCGTCGCCGTTGTCCTTTACGTCGTCAAAATACGACACAATGTCCACGTTCAGCGCTCCACTTTCTTGTCCACTGCACGCGTCAAGGAGGCGTATTAAAGCCTCGTCGCCGGACAAAACAAACTGCTCGCGCGCGTCCGCAGTCATATTATGTTCCCAAAACTTCACGCCCGCCTCGCGATGTTTGCCTATTTGAATGTATTTTTCGGTGATGTCAATGCGGGTTAATTCCATAAGTCTCACCACGTCGTCTTGAATCTTATTAACCGTCCACATAGCGTTCTCAAATTGCCCCATTTTGATAAATTCGCGCACGCGACTCAAAATTTCCCCCTGAGAAAACTCCACGCGACTAACAATCTCGCCAAGGAGTTTTATAGCGCCACTCGTGTTTTTTGTATCGAAATTTTCGCGCAAAAATCTCTCGAAAATTTCAATGTTTTTTGTCTCCACCACGAACAAATTTTGCCGTGCCCTCGTCAATCCCACATAAAATAGGTTGTAATAATATCTATAAACACTGTTTTCGTCGGCTTCCTTGTGATTTTGCTTACTGTCCATAATACGTTGCCACTTGTCATAGTGGTCGGACAAAAGGTCATACGCAACCACCGTCCCGCGCTCTAATCCCTTAATTTCGCTAACCGTCAAAACCTCTTGATTTTTAACGATTTCTTTGAGTTGTTGCTTCTTTTCCACGCTTGAAACCACGAAAGTAAAGTTGTCAAATCCGCTCTTAGCAACTTGCCTTGCGAAATTCTCGTCCCTCACAAACACCGTCGTAGTTTTTAACCCATTGTCCACACTCCTTCCTTCGACAACGAAATTATGCGTGCCAAAAAGCGACCTATTTATCTCGCCCATAGAGTTGATAACTTCCTCAATTTTCCGCGTGTTCCTGAAATTTGAACGCAGTTGCTTCACGCTGGCTTCCTCTTTCAAAAACAATAAATTTTTGAGGTGACTAAAACTAAAATACGCGGGGTTAATCATTTGCAAGGCGTCGCCCACGCAAAAAAGTTTAAGCGAGATTTCCGCAAACAAGCACAAATTTACCTGCGTAAAATCTTGCACTTCGTCGAGAATTGTTAGAGAATATTCGCTAAATCCCTCGTTTTTTTCGATAAGTTCTCTCGATGCAAAATTTAGGTCGATAATATTTTGCCGTCTCAAAAAATTTCTATATTCAAGCGCTATTTGATATATTGTCCTACATTCCTCGCGCGAAAAACTGTTTTCACGAATTGCGATATACTCGTTTTCGCCCAGCATTTCCCGCTTACTTTCCCTGTCATAATTCCCGAAAATCATACCATATATTTCTTTATATATAACTTCATACGAATATTTTTCGACCTTAGAAAGCGCCTTCTTCACTTGGTGATTTTGTGTATTTTGAATAAAGGTCTTTATAAAATATTTTTCGTCCGCAAAACTCTTTTCCCCAGCAAACTTCTTCCTATAAATATCTTCAATTAAAAGATAGTCCACTTGGTGGTTCAAAAATTCTATAATTCTGCCAATTTTATCAAAAATTTTTTCGTCGTCACTGCTAAAAAAGAAAATGCCAAACTTATTTTCAAGGGCTTTCTTGTGGTCATCATCAAGAAAGACAACGTCCCCTTTTTTTCTATATTCTTCAAATTCCACCAGGTCGTTTTTAAACGCCTCCACTTTCAGTTTTGTGTCCGTCAATAAACCTCTTGAATAGGTTGAATACAGCACTTTTCCGCCATAATTTCTGCAAGACGAATATATAATTTTGTCCACGCAAATGTTTGTTTTGCCACTGCCCGCCACCCCCTGCACCAGCACGTTTTGGTCCATCGTCTCCACAATGTCCATCTGTTCTTTCGTAAGTTTTGGTAAGTTAACGCCCGAAACAGGCGACACAAGATAGAGTTTTTCAAACTCCTGACGTTTGCTCAAAAACTTAGTCTTGTGAATGTTAAAAACAATCATCGAATGAGTTTTTAAATAGTCGTTAAGTCGCTGATCATTTCGCCTAATTTCACTCGAATTCACAAAATCGAAAAAGACAATATCTTTCGCATTTAATCCGCCCAGTTGATAGCCAAATTTAATCAAAAAACAAAATTCTTCACCCTCGGTTTCCAGAGAAAAAACCTTCATATAATCCTGCGAATTTGTGTTTTCATTCTCTAAAATCTCGCCCATGTGTGACATAACGCCCTCTGCGAGTTTGCTTAAAAAATAGTCAATGTTCGAAATATATTGCGTCTTTTTCAAAAAGTTTTCGGTCTTATAAAAAGATGTCTCGCTCGAAAGCATCATCTTTTGCGGGTCAACTTTCAAACACAAAAACTCACTTGTCATATTGCTTCACCACAAAGGAATTTTGTGAAAGGATAGTCCTTATCATAGTCGTAAACTCTGCGCACTTTGCCTTCTGCAAAAAGTCTTTTTTGCTCGCGTTTTGTTTTGTTTTCTTCGTCCAAAATCAACTTCTTGCGGTAATTCTCGACCTTTTCTCTCAGCATTTCAAGCGCCCGAGTTCTGTTTTGCAGTTGCGTGCGTTCGTCTTGACACACGCTGACAATGCGAGTTTTAAGGTGTGTAATTCTCACCGCCGTCGCCACTTTATTCACGTTTTGCCCGCCAGCACCCGATGCGTGGAAAATGTCAACCCTAATGTCCGTTTCGCCAAAACTAAATTCCTGCACCTCTATTTTAGACGACACAAACACGAAAATATCCTCGCTTTCGCCGGCTTTTATTCCTCTATGTCTGCCACTTTCTTGGCTTAAAATATCAAGAGCGCCAAAGCCCTTAACGTCGAAAGTCGTATTTTCTCCCTTGATTATTTCAAATTCAAAATTCTCCTCACGGCAAATGTTTTCAAAACGCTTAACAAGCAAATCGAACAAGAAAAAGTTTTTGTCTTTACACAATATTTCCACCGTAACATTTTGAAAATCGCTATTAAACTTGCGTAAAAGGCGTGCCAAAACAAACTCTTGTTCGTCGTCCTCGTCACCTGTTCCGCTCTTTATCTTTTCATTTAGGGCAACAATATCGGTCATTCTCGCGTTGTCACGCTCAAGTTTTGCCACTAGTCTCCTGTCGCACAACACTTCCTCAAACGTCAAAAGTTTGCTGTTATATTGATATTTTTTCAAAATATCATCAAGGGTCTTATTTTCGCTCTCAGTCAATCTTTTCATATATCAAAATAATACAACAAAAGTGCCATAACTTCAAACAATTATTAACCAAAATTTATTTTGTCATTTTTCGCAAATTTGGCTAAATCCCCCACCGCATACAACAAAGAGTTTACAACTCACGCAAATTTGGTGTAAAATATTTACTATGAGAATAATATCCGGGAAATATCGCGGGACGAAAATTCCGTCGCCCAAAGAAGAGATCGTGCGCCCAACTCTCGACCGCGTGAAAGAAAACATTTTTAATATCTTGCAGTTTTCGGTGGCGTCCAGCCGTTGCCTTGACCTTTTTTGTGGCAGTGGAGCGTTTGGCATAGAATGTTTATCACGCGGTTGCTCAAGTGTAGATTTTGTGGATAATAACAAAAACAATATAACGTCCCTTGGAAAGTTTTTGGAACGCCTTCGCGCTCAAAACTACAAACTTCACTGCAGTGACTACTACGAAGCTCTAAAAAAATTTAGCGAACAGCAAAAATGCTTTGACATAATCTTTCTCGACCCGCCCTTCGACAGCGACTTTGCCCACACCGCCATTCAAAAAATCTTTACTTTAAAACTTTTATCGCCCCAAGGCATTATCGTCCTCGAACACGACGACCGCGTCCAAAACGAACACCCCTCAAGAATTTTTGACACCCGCCGTTATGGGCGCATCGTAATTGACTTTCTCTCAAACAAAGCCTAATATTTCTTTTGTTTTACTCAAAATTTATTTGAAACTTCACCCGCTCACCTAGATAAACATATTTGAAACTTGACATAATTGCCCAGATAAAATCATTTCAAATTTTTGCCCGCATATAAATTATAAAAACCTTGTAAAGCACAAAAAAACTCGAGCGACAAACCCGAGTTTTTTATAATTTGGTTGCGGGAGAAGGACTCGAACCTACGACCTCTGGGTTATGAGCCCAGCGAGCTGCCAACTGCTCCACCCCGCGATGATAAAGTAATTATACTCTCTAAGATTTTTTTTGTCAAGAGATAATATTCCTAATTTTGCTTAAAATATTTGTTTTGCTTGACACTTCTTCTCAGCAAAAGTAGAATAACAAAGTATATGATAAAAAGTAAGTTTTGATGAAAATAAAATTATT
>CAYJEF010000028.1:0-7425 GCA_964369125.1 uncultured Christensenella sp. | reverse complement strand
ATATAAATGTTTATAAGTTAACTTAACTCCACAGACTTCCGCCGTAAATGAGGGTCATAACGAAGAAAATGACGGTGGCGACTGCAATGAAAATGGACAGCCAAGCGGTGAATTTTCTAAGCCTCACTTCGCGGTTTAGCCCTTTATTTTTGGAAAAATATGTGTCTTTCAGCCCCGTAATCGAATTGACTGTGTTCCCGCCTTCGCTCTGTTGCATCATAACGACGACCACCAAACTGACGGACGCGACAAGAATGAACAAAAGCAAAACGAATTTGATTACTGGGAACGAATTGACCACCCAGTTTGGCGCTAGATCTGCAAGTAGAAAATTAAACATAAATAACTCCTTTGGTATAAAAATTTTATCACAAAATTAAATAATAATCAAACTTAAATGAATATAATGAGCGTCCCAAAGCACATTGCTGTTTCTACAAGATATTTTATAGTAACAGAAATCTTGTCGCATTTGTCTTTGCCAAGTCTTTTGACGCAGAGTAGCAGTAAAATAAAGGAAATTGAGATTATCGACGAACGAATGTCATAGAAGAAATTTGCCACAATATAGTCGTATATAATCGTAAAATAATCCACGGTTTGCTACCCTCCCTGCCTTATTATAACCCAGGAAAAAGGGATTTTCAATAGTTTTTTATTTCCCGTCGTATGATATAACTACTTGTCCAAATTTCTCGGGGCAAAGCGACACACCACCCACAAGAACTCCGTCGACACCATCGAGTTTGGCAAGTTTTTTGCAATTTTGCTCGTTGACACTGCCACCATAAACGATGCTGACTTCGTCTGCTATTTTGTCGTCATACATATCGCTTAAGATATCGCGAATGACTTTTATAGTGCTGACTATTTCACTTTCGCTTGGCATATTGCCCGTGCCTATCGACCACACTGGCTCGTAGGCGATTACGATGTGGTTGAGTTCGTTTGCATATAGTCCTTTAAGACCGATGGAAATTTGTTGTTTTAAGACCTGCTCAGTAAGAGCATTTTTGCGCTCATACAACGTTTCACCCACGCAAAAGATGCAAATAAGGCTGTTTTTAAGGGCTTTGTAAATCTTTTTGTTCACGATTTCGTCCGTTTCGGAGAACTTACTTCGCCTTTCACTGTGTCCGACAATGACGCTCTCTGCGCCTACGCCAACCAGCATTTCGCCATTCACTTCGCCCGTATAAGTTCCAAAATCGTTTTCATTTAGATTTTGGGCAGCGACGATTACACTTTGGACGTCCTTTGTCTTTTCCACAGCGGTTTTTATGGAGACGTTGGGGACGGCAAGAACGACCTGCGCCGTGGACGAGACGACGATTGGAATGAGCGTGCTGAGATAGTTCTTGATTTCCTCGTCAAGTTTGTTCATCTTGAAGTTTGCTATAACATATTTTTTTCTCATATTTTCTCCTTTTATATTTTAAAATAATGGCTTGCCGGTCATATCAGGTGGCACTCCAATGTTCATCATTTTAAGTATCGTTGGGGCTATATCAGCAAGAGTGCCGTTTTCGCGCAGTTTTTTTTCTATATTTCCTTCGCCAAAGAGTATAAACGGAACTTTGGAAAGAGTGTGCGAGGTGTGTGGGGTGTGGTCGGGATATTCCATAATGTCAGCGTTGCCATGGTCGGCGGTGACAATGCCTTGTCCGCCCTGTTTTAAAACTTCGTCCACAACGCGCTTCACGCACTCATCAACAACTTCAGTCGCTTGCCTCGTCGCCTCTTTGTTGCCAGAATGTCCGACCATATCGCAGTTGGCAAAATTTATTGCAATAAAATCGTAGTTTTTCATAACTTCCACCGCTTTGTCGGCAATTTTTCGCGCGGACATTTCGGGATAGACGGCGTAACTTGGCATCTTTTTGCTGTCTATCAATATCCTGTCCTCGAGAGGAAAGGTGTCTTGTTTGCCGGAATTGAAGAAAAATGTTAGGTGCGCGTATTTTTCAGTTTCGGCAATTTTTACTTGTTTTATATCGTTTTCGCTTAAAATTTGCGATAAAATATTGTTCTTCTCGGGCGTTTTATAGACGACTTTCACGCTTTTAAAATTCTCGTCATATTCCATCATTGTCACAAAATATAGGTCGAGTTTCTCTGTGAAATCTAGGTCGTTTTCCTCCGCCATAACATACGCCAGTTGCCTTTCGCGGTCGGCGCGGAAGTTATAGGATATGACGACATCGCCATTTGATATGAGGGATTCTCTAGATTTTGTGAATGTTATTGGAGTGATAAATTCGTCGGTTTCACCAGCACTGTATGCGCTGTCGATTGCCGAGTTATAATCCTCAAAATATTTGCCTTTACCGTGGACCCAAAGGTCATAGGCGAGTTTGTTTCTATCGAAATTTTTGTCGCGGTCAAAGGCGTAAAACCTGCCTACAATCGAGGCAAGTGTCCCGCAACCCACGAGTTTTGCATATTCACAAACTTGCTCGAGATAGCGCTTTGCGCTCTTTGGTTCTGTGTCTCTGCCGTCGCTGACAAAGTGAATGTAGACGCCAAAAAATTTGCGCTTTTTGCAAAGTTCAAGTAGTGCAAACAGATGCTCGATATGCGAGTGAATCCCGCCGTCGCTGACAAGTCCCAATAAATGAATATTTTTGTGATTTTTTATAGCGTAATCAATGGCTTCGTTAAGTGTTTTGTTCTTATAAAAATCGCCACTTTCAATTTCTTTGTTAATTCTCACAAGTGGTTGGTAAGTAACCCTGCCGTCGCCTATGGTCATATGCCCAACTTCGCTGGTGCCGGCTTGAAGTGCAGGGAGACCCACGTGTTCTTCGGAGGCAAAAAGGGTCGTGTGAGGAAAACTGCTTGCTAATGCTTGCAAGCGAGTGGTGTTTGACTGCGTGATTCCGCTTCGTTCATAGTCGGTTGGAACGCCGAATCCGTCCATTATTATTAGCGCTGTCAGTTTAGTTTTCAACTCTTTCTTCCTTTTCTTTTTTGTCCGATATTACGTCTATTCCGGGCAGGATTTTGCCTTCAAGAAGCATAAGGCTGGCGCCACCGCCGGTTGAGAGGTGGTTAATTTCCTTGGCGTAGCCCGATTTTACGACGGCGGCTGCACTGTCCCCGCCACCCACGAATGTAAATGCCTTGGTTTTGCCCATATATTTTGCCACTTTCATAGTGCCACGGGCGTACATTTGGTTTTCAAACACGCCAAGCGGACCGTTCCAAATTACCGTGCCAGCGCGTTTAATATATTTTTTGAAAAGTTTTATGGTCTTTGGACCGATGTCAAGACCCATAAAGTCGTCTTCAATAGACATTGAAGCAAAACATTTTGGGGCTTCTTTGCTGTCGAATTCTTTGTTTGCAAGAATGTCGACAGGCAGAACAATTTCTACATTTTTGTCACGGGCTTTATTTAGAAGTGTCTTCACAAACTCCACTTTAGATGCGTCAACTAGAGATTTACCTACTTTGCCACCAAGGGCGCGCAAGAAAGTGTAACTCATTCCGCCACCAACCAAAATTACGTCGGCTTTGTCTATAAGATTTTCGATTACTGGGATTTTGTCGCTAATTTTCGCCCCACCCAAAATTGCGACGAATGGACGTTGTGGCTCGGTCATAATTTGGTTCATTACTTTTAGTTCCTTGCCAATCAAAAACCCAACAGCATTTGGAAGAAGTTTCGCCACACCATAGGTGGACGCGTGCTTGCGGTGCGAAGTTCCAAACGCGTCATTAACATAGATGTCGGCGAGGCTGGCAAGTTCTTTGCAAAATTCCGCGTCGTTTTCCTCTTCTCGCTTGTCAAAACGCAAGTTCTCGAGAAGGATAATATCGCCCGGTGACATAGCAAGAATTTTGACCTTGGCATCTTTGCCAATGGTATCTGTCGCAAAAGTCACTTTGTTTTTGACAATTTTCGCCAGTTTATCTGCCACAATTTTTAGAGAGAAATTTGGGTCGGGCTTCCCGTCTGGACGACCGAAATGCGAGCAAATGATTACTTTAGCGCCTTGTTCGCAAAGGTAATTTATTGTAGCAAGGCTCTCCATAATTCGCGTTGCGTCGGTAATTTCGTGTGTTTTTGGGTCGACTGGAACATTGAAATCGAGGCGTAAAAGGACTCTTTTATTTTTACAATCTAAATCTTTAATCGTATTTTTCATATTCACTCCTTAAGTTTTCTGCAAGCTTATTCTAGCAATTTTCAAGATTTTTGTATATTTATTTACACGTGTTTTTGATATTTTACATCAAAATTTTCTCTAAAATTACGCGTTTTCAAACAAAATTTGTTCAAGTTCGGGAAGAGTGGCGCACAAGGCAAGTTTTTTGCGTTTTTCGACTGCGCCGTCCTCCCCTCCCACATACGAAAATGCATGGCGTTTGAAGGTGTTCAAAATATAGTCGTTTTTGTAATATTTTTTCATAATATCAAGGTGTTTTCGGGCAATTTCAAGTTTCGTCATTGTGACATCTTTGCCCGAAAGTTCCGCAAAAATTTCGGGATGACCCACGGCGCGTCTCCCGATCATCACGCCGTCACAACCCGTCTCAAGCATTTTGTCGTAGGACGCTTTGTCGACGACATTTCCGTTGCCAATGACGGGAATTTTGACGCTTTTTTTTATCCTTTTTATGTCGTTAATGTCAATATCCCCGCTGTAACCTTGCTCTTTGGTGCGCGGGTGAATGGTTATAGCGCTCGCGCCCGCCTCTTCGCACATTTTGGCAAACGGGACAAGTATATCGTGGTTTTCGTCAAAGCCTTTGCGAAATTTTACACTAACGGGCTTTGTGGTTTTTCGCACGCAAGAAGAGATAATATCACGCGCGAGTGGAAGATTTAAAAGAAGCGCACTGCCGTCGCCATTTTTCACGATTTTAGGCGCAGGACAACCCATATTTATATCTATAATGTCGAACTTGTCCAGCACTCCACTCTCTATAACTTTCTCGAAATCCCGCGGGTCGTGACCGAAAATTTGCACCGCACAGGGGAACTCGCAGGGGAAAGTCTCGAGCAGTTCCATAGTTTTTTTGTTCTTGTGAAGTAGTGCTTTGACACTTATCATTTCGGTGACTGTAAGCGACGCCCCAAAGAACTTGCACAACTGCCGAAATGCTTTGTCCGTAACGCCAGCCATGGGTGCAAGAACAAGATTTCCGTCAAAATTTATGTTTCCTATTTTCATATTTATATTCTAACATTTTTGTTTACAAAATTCTAGCAATTTTAAGCGTCACGCCGTTTCAGACGCGAAAACACGAGGGCCTGACGCTCCTCTTTTGTAAAGGTTTTGAAAATGAAAATTAAAAACACATAAATAAGCGCGCCAACGGCTATCGACAACACCGTCGAGACGGAAACGGATATAAAATTTAGGCTGAAAGTTAAGAGAATATATATGCAAATTGTCGCGATGACGCTTGACAAAAGTGGACATATGACCACCTTGTAAAATGAGTAGTTGATGAGGAATATTTGCCGAAAATATACGACGTTTATGAGGCAGGCGACGAAGTAACACGCGGAGTTTGACACGACAGCGCCGGCGATGTTCATATATGGATTTGAGATGAAAATTATCTCGAAAACAACCTTAAAAACGAGCCCAAGCGACAGCGAAAGCACGGGTACATATGACCTGTTTATTGCCTGCAAAAACGCCGTCGAGAGTTGCAAAATCGCGAGATAAAATATATTTATGGACGACAAAAGTAGCAGTGAACTGGCGAGATTTATTTCGTCTGCACTTTTTTGTCCCCTGCCAAAAAGCGTTATGATAATTTCGCGGGAAAAAACCGAGTAGATTATGCAACAAGGGAGGGCAATTAGCATAGTAAGTTTTAACGCTAGCGACGCTTTATTTTTCACACTTTGATAGTCTCTTTTCGACATTGCAAACGAAATGTATGGCACAATCGTCATACAAACCGCCACAGAAAGCGTGGACGGCAAGTTTATAAGCGTGTTCACGACGCCAGAGTTTAACCCCATTAGTCCAGTGGAAAAAAGTTTTTCAAAGCCCATAGATTTCAAAATATTTAAGATTAAAAAACTGTCGATGACGAGCGAGAGTGGTAAAATTATGGAACTAAGAGTAAACGGCACCGCCTGAACAAACACTTCTTTCATAACAATGTTTAGTTTTTCGGGCTTTGCTTTGTTTAATTTTAAGAAATATTGTTTATTTTTGTGCCTAAATAGAAAGTAATAACCGACAAAAAATACAAGTGTAAACATTTCGGCAATGGTGACGCCAAGGATTGCGCCCGCGGTTCCAAATAGCACTCCGCTACCAACAAGAATTTTCGCCAAAGTGTATCCCGCCAATAGTTTGAAAATTTGATTTATTATCTGCGAAACGGCACTCGGGGTCATATTGTGGAGCCCCTGAAAATATCCCCGAAAGGCGCTACAAATCGCGACTGCAATGATGGCGGGAGATAAAATGAGATAGCACACAAAGGCGCCGTCAAACCCCTGCAAAACGGAAATGACTTTGCAAAAAGCGAGCAAAAGAGCCGAGATAATTAGCCCGATAAATAAAAGCAACAAAACCGACGCGTAAAAAATTCTGTTCGCACGGGGAAAGTCACTTTGTGCGACGGCGTTTGATACATTTTTTGAAATAGATATGGTGAAAGAGGACGACACAAACGTCACCAAAAACGCATAGACGGGAAAAACGAGATAGTAGATACCCATTCCTTGTGTGCCAAGCACATTCGCGAGCGGAATTTTGTAAAAAGCACCGAGAATTTTGCAGATAATTCCGCTGATGCTGAGTATTAACGCACCAAACAAAAACGATTGTTTTTTCATTATTCACCCAAAATATTGCCAAGGAATTTCGAGAATATGTAGGCGGATTTATGGCACGCGTCGGCGTTTTCTCCCGACTTTTTAAGAAGTATATACCCGCCAATGAACCCGCCAAAATTTACGGGGAAAACTTCCCATTCCGGCGACGAAAGAGGCGAGGGTTTATGCAAAAATTCGCGCTTTAATACTCCCCTAACACACACCACCTTTTCCTCGTCGCACACAAGGCAAGGAATAGAAAACTCCTGAAACAAAATGTCAGCAACCGTTTGAGCGTAGCCGACAATGTTATTCATTTCAGAAAACTTTTTCAAGACAACTTCATTGTCGTCGTTGATTATCATCTCTATTGACGACCCAGTTTTGATGTTTAAAATTCTGCGCATTTCCTTTGGAATAACCACGCGCCCGAGTTCGTCGACCTTCCTTACCATACCACAACCCATATGTTTTTCTCCTGTCATTATTGTTTGTAACTTTGGCGTTTAATATTCTTGTGTGTAAGGAAATTTATGGCAAAATTTTTTTAAAATTATATTCATATGACGGCACAAAAAAAGCCACTTTTTGTGGCTAAAAAGTGGTCTTTTTATGAAAAAACTTATTAAATG
>CAYJEF010000027.1:0-7544 GCA_964369125.1 uncultured Christensenella sp. | reverse complement strand
ATTGTGCGGACAAAATCCCCCTTCTTCATCACCTTTTTTACTTCAAAATTTTCATCTGTAAACACGTTTGTTTGCAGTTTGAAATTGGAATTTTCTTGTATTAAATTTTTCTTGTTTGTGACTAAATTTTTAAAATTTATGTTTGATAAAGAACTTAAAATCCAAGAGTAATAGTTGTTCACACCCTCTGCGTCGCCGGGTATATTTATCCTTTCTATGTTAGCAAGTTTCACCACGCCCACGACGAACAAATGATTTTTTGCACGTGTTAGTGAAACATATAATAGGCGCAACTCCTCTGCGCGTTCTTGACGGCGTTTCACTATTGTTATTGCCGAGCGAGCAACGTTTTTGTTTTTTTCAGTTTTATCAAAATCAAAACTATATATCCCAAGTCCAAAATCTTTGTCTTTTAACACTTCTTCCTTAAAGGTTTGTGTCGAAAACATCTTGCCACAACCCACCAAAAAAACGACGGGGTATTCAAGACCTTTACTGGAATGAATTGTGCCCATTTTCACGCTGTCATCGCCAAAAGTAAATGTGGTTTTAAACTTATTCGTCTCGGCGTAGTTTTTCACAAAATCCAGGAATCCTACGAGGTCGTAATTATATTCTGCACCCAAAAATCCACTCACAAAATCTTTTACAATCTTGCTCCTATTGGTGCCGTCCGGCAAGGACAAAATGAAGTCAAAATATCCCGACATTTCGCATATCTGCGTCAAAATTTCATATATAGACCTATGCGCCAAATTCTCTCGCGCGCTGTTTAAAATTTTTTGTAGACCACATATTTTTTGAGATATTTTTTCGTCAATATTTGTTCCCTTTTCGTAATTTTTCACGCAATTATAGAAGAACTTTTCGTCAGGAAATTGTTGCCTAATTTTTGTCAATTCGTCAAAAGAAAACTTGCCAATATAACTTGTCATAAAGGTGCAAAGAGACACATCGTCATGGAAATTATTCACGACTTTAAGCAGGGAAAGCAAGACCTGCACGTCGATATGAGAATACACATTTTGGGCTAAATTTGTAGCGATTGGAATTTTGTAATCGAGCAAAGTTTTCGCAATTTCTTTTAGGTATTCGTTGTTCCTGCAAAGAATGGCAATGTCCGAAAATTTAATCAATTTTGTCGTTTTTTCTTTTGCGTCATAATATGGTTTGTTGTAAATATCGATAATTTTTTTTGCCACAATCATTGCTTCTTTCTTGCTTTCCGTCAGAAGTTTTGTATAGTCATTATCATCCTCAAGGACGCTGTAAACTTTGGGAATTTTCACCTCATTTTCGCTCTCTTTGTCTTTTGACGAGTCAATTATATTTAGTTCCACCACAGGAATATCAGAGCAACTCTCATATTTTAAATTGCTACAAAGTCTTCCAAATTTTTTGTAGTCCACACCACCAAAACTAACACTCATACATTTTTCGAAAATGCTATTTACAAAGTTTAAAATCTCGGGGTTACTGCGAAAATTCTCGTTTAAAATAACCAAATTTTCCTCGTCATTATCTCCTTTAAACCTCTCACTTTTTTCGACGAATATTTCTGGCGTGCTGTTTCTAAAACCATAAATGCTTTGCTTAATATCACCCACCATAACGACATTGCTTTTCTTTGAAATCTCGCTAATAATTTTCTCCTGCACGGGGTTAATGTCCTGATATTCGTCCACGAAAATATAATTAAAATTTATGCTATTTTTCACCTCGTCAAATTCAAGAAGTTTTAAAAAATAGCTCTCAAGGTCGGCAAAATCAAGCGTGTTTCTGTTCTCCTTTAAATTATTATAAAAATCCTCAAAACTTCCTTCTACTTCTATGAGTTTGGATAAAAGTCGCTTCGCGCAAACTAAGTCATTTTTGATATCTTTGTCAAACACAGTAAATTTAACAATGTCCTCAACCCTTTCCTTTATCATATACCAAAATGGCTTGAAAACGTCCTCATAAAAAATTTTTTCGTCGTCATCTAATCCTTTTTGAGACAAACTTGGGAACACAATATTTGCCACAATCCGTTCGTTTTTCTCAAAATCATTACTTATCTTTATTTCAGAAATTTGCACCAAAACGCGCGACAATAAATCCGTCAAAGTCTTAGAGTTCTGCACCACTTCGTTATTTTGCATTTCGATAATTGCCCGCGAAATATAGCCGAAATTTGACGTGATATATTTGTTCAAAAACAAACACGCTGGATTGCTCTTTAAATTCTCGTCGTAAAGACTAAGAGCAATATTTTGCTTATATTCCTCCCTGTTTTCCGTAGCGCACAAAAATTCATACAGCGATAAAACGCTACTTTTCAGACCCTCAAAACTGCGTCCACTCTCAAAAATTGACGACAGCAAAACAAACTCTTCATCGTTTTGTTTGGAATAAAAATTGATGGTTTTCATTAGTGCATTTGCCTTCAAATATTGCGAATTGTTTTCATCCAGCACCATAAAATTTGGCTTAATCTGTAAATAATAAAAGTATTTTCGTATCATTTTACTGCAATATCCGTGAAGCGTGCTGATGTCGCAAGCGGACAGTTTTTCATATTGCTCCCTAACGAAATTGTCGTTCTCTGCGCGAGATTTTAGGGCGTCCTTGAGGCGCATTTTCATTTCAACGCTCGCCGCTTCGGTGAAAGTAATCGAAAGAATTTTATCAATCTCCACGTGGTTTTCGGCGATAATTTTCACCATCTTTTCTATAATTGTCGCGGTTTTGCCACTTCCGGCACTCGCAGACACGAGAAGCTTTTCGCTCTCATCGGTCAAGACTTTTGTTTGGTCCTTAGTAAAATTCATTTTATTGCTCCTCAAAATTCTCTTTTGAAATCTTTGCCTTTACTTCCCGCTTGGTGTTTTGAAGCGTTCTATCAAACCGACAAAGTGCCGAATATACGCATGTTTTGCAAGGGTCTTTAACTAAAACAAGCGGACAGGGCGTGATGTCTAGTTTGTCAATGTCGTCGCATGCTTTTGCAATAAGTTTCATAGCATAATCGCCGAAGTTTTGAATATCTTTCTTGGTCGCAACTTTGGAATATCCGCTCGGGATTTTTTCGCCCTTTTGGAGTTTAAATTTCAACTCCACAATGTCGCTATCCACGGCTTCGCCACAAAAACGATCGTCCGAAATACACGCCAGCTCAAAGTCGTCAAGAGTGCTTCCTTTCAGTTGATATTTCTTTTGAATTGTAGATTTCTCGTCCGAAAATCCTCCCTTAATTGGCAAGTAATAGGCGCCCGCACTTATTAGTTTTAAAGAACGCTCGCACACTTTTAGATAGGCGTGCAGTTGAATTTTTTTACCGAAAAAAAGTTCCGCTAGCGATGTGTTTGTATCGCCAGTTTTGTAGTCAATAATGCGAAAATAATCGCCCGCCACGTCCACCCTGTCGACCTGCCCGACGAGACTTATTTCTCTTTTAGCACAAGGAATTTTAACGCCCTGAATTTTGCCCTGCTCACTAAAACGCTCCTCAAAATATGTCGGGACAAATCGGCTGTGCCTCGCCTGTTCGTTCAGTGCCAGAGTAAATTTCACAGCCTCACGCCTCATATTTTTAAACAAAATTTTGTTAGCCTCACTAAACAAAATACCCGCGTATTCTTCTTTTGAAATTATCTCGTCAAACATCTTTTCGGTGGTCGTTTTCACCACACTTTCTTCAGTCGGCATCTTAAGTTTTATAAGCACAATCTTCGCCAGTTCGTGAAAAATATTGCCTATAAAATTTCTCTGCAACTTCCCCTCGTCTTTAATCGCAAGTTTTAGACCCCTTTGCGCAAAATGCAAAAATGGGCACGTCATAAAACTTTCAACCTGCGAAACACTGGTCGTTTTTGAATTAAAAAATGGACTATATTTTAGCACGATTTTATTTTCAAAATTAAAATTCTGAGTGTAATTTTCACCAAGGAAATTTTGCAAACTAGATTGCAAACTCGCCGTATCGCCACTCGGAAAAAACACTCCGTCGCAAAGCCCCCGAAGCGAAAGTGTCAAATTAGACTTCGCCACAAAAAGGTCACAATTTTTGGTTAAAAAATCGAGCCTTTCAAAAGTGTTAAACGAAAGTGGCGCAAATTTGCCACCCTCTTCCAAAAGAAACATTTTCGAAATGTCGTCATATATTTTACTCTTCTCTCCGTCCAAATAATTGTAACTCAAAAACAACTTTTGCTTAGGCTTCAAAAGCAGTTCGTAAGCCTTGAAGCGCTCTTTTTTGTTCAGTTCAAAAATGCTGGGCTCCAGCTTATATTTTTCACTTAAATTCTTTATATCATCGTCGCTAATTATCCCGCAATCCGTAAACGTTTTTGGAAAATCTTTTTCAATTCCACCAAGCACAAACATTACACGACGCCTCTCAAAAAAACTCCCGCTCGCGTCGCCCACCACAACGGCGTTAATAGACAGCGGTGTTGTCGAAATTTTAACACTTTCAAGTCCGCTATATATTGTTGAAATAAATGTCTTAAAATCGCAACTTTCCTCGCCAAGAACTTCCTCCAGTTCCTCAAAACAATTTAAAATGATGTCGTAATATTGCTCGAAAATTCGCGCAGTTTTTATGTCATTTTGCGCATAAAACCTTGCGATAAATTCGTCAATTTTGCCCTTAATTTCGCAGTCATCTAGAAGTGCCACAAAGCACGCAATATGGTCCTTAAAGGTTTTTGCTTCTTCTATTTTTGAAGAAAACTTGAGAGTTTTATCAAACAAAAATTTTCGTACTATATTAAAATTTTCATAAAACTCGCAATTCTCTGCTTTAATAATTTTCAGTTCATAGCGGTCCATTACGTTATATTTTATCGCATAATCTTCAAAGTCGTCGAGTTGTTCTTTTGATAGTTGTAGCAGTGGGTTTTTTAAAAATGTCAACACACTTTTTATAGAGAAATTTTCCAAAATTAAATCGGTCGCGTTTTTGATAAATCTAAACGCCACGGTCTCACTAAATTTCTCGCTGGTGTCTAGATAAAAGTTAAAATCAAACTTGGAAAATATGTCATCAATCACGTTTTTTCTGCTCTCAAGGTTTGGCACAGCGACGAGAAAATCGTTAAAATTAAAGCCCTGTTCCATAATCATTTTCTTTATCTTCACTGCACACGAAAGGACTTCTTCATTAAAATCTTTACACTCGTTTAGTTCAATTTCACTGTCTTTTATTTTCATACAACTTGGCGAAAAACAAAACAAATTGTCCTTCAAAAAAGCCTGTTGCTCGCTTAAATCACTATCATTCTTGTTATAAAAAATCTCAACTTTATGGTCTTTGAATAGACTTAAAATATTTGCCGTGAAGTTGTCGTTATAAATGTGCGAATTTTTTGCAACTCCCGCGTGTGTCAACCCAAAACTGCAACTTGCCGAACTTGACGCCACAGCGCGAACAATCTCATAACCCTGCATCGTCAGCCCGTCAAACCCACAAAAATAGAACGAAGACGTGCGAATATAATCATTATCCTTTACGGTTTGTAAAAGAAAATTTAACTTATCCAGAGAATCAAAAAACCCGTTTTGTCTCAAAAATTTTTCATAATTTTGATATACAAGTGCTATATCGTGCAGTTTGTTTTCAAGGAGTTTATCGCCAGACTTCACCGCCACTTCGCTGAAATTCACCTTGCAACTTTTAAACTGCGAAATTGTGCCAAACATCACTTGTGCCAAGTCTGCATCTGGATTTTTATTAAAGCACAAAAGGTTCTCGCGCTCGTCCCTTAGCATTTTTTGCAAAATCATACAACTGGCAGATTTTGAGATTATAGCCTTGTCTTTTACGAGTTTTGAAAATAATCTCGAAAGCGTCAAAACCTCGATATTGCAAGTACTTTCGATGCCGAGGCGTTCAAAAATTCGCTTTTCGGCAATCACCGTCATTCTGTCTGGCACCACGAAAATATAGTGGGCGCTTTGTTGCGCCACTTGTTTAAGGTGAACGAGCATTTCGTCTGTTACATCGTCACTAGTTCTTCCAAAAAATAATTGTATCATCGACTATATGATAGCAAAAATTTACAAAAAATCAAAGTGTATGACAAATTTTGCAATGTTAAATTTTGCACTCAAACTTTTTTCTTCGAAAACTTTTTAAATAAAGCACAAATCAATTTCTCTTGATTTTGGAGTTTTGCCTCGAGTTTAATCTTCTCCTCGTGCTCCTGTTTTAGTTTCATTTGCGTGTCATTTAGTTCCATTAAACATTGCCTAAAATTTTCCGTTGCGTTTAAATAACCCTCTTTTAAATCATTATCACACTCGTCCCGCGCGGAATTTTTGACTATTTTTATAAGCCCCAAAAACAGCGCCTGAATCTCCTCGTCGCTAATTTTTTTGTTATATTTTGCCTTCATTTTTTCAAAATTTATTATGTTTTCCTTTTCCATTTTCTGCCCTTATGCTTGTAATTATCCCCACAAAAAAACCTTTAATACTGCACAACAAAGCATATTTTTAAAAATAAAACAATAAAATGTAGAAAGGATAAAATTTATGGAATATTATTTTCACATAAAACCCACCTTCGACTGCGTTATAAAAATTCAAAATATATCAAGCGAACTATATGCTGGCAAAATTCACTCGTTTTTACTTAACGTCTCGCAAAATGTTTTGCCTCTGTCTTTCTATCCAAACATAACGCCAGATAATTCGTCGCAAAACTTCACCGCAGTTATTGATTTAAAAGACAAAAAACTTCTTTCAAAAACGCCAAACGTGGACGTCGTCGACTTCCCAAACTCAAATATTTTGGTTATCGCGCACGAGTTTTTTATGCCCTGCCCAAGACCTTTTAATGTGCAAAGCAAAGTGTTTAATTTTGACAATATTACTCATAATTTTTATTATATAAAACACAGCCCCTTTTCCGTGCGAATAGAGAATGAATCTCGTGAATTTCTTGATGCCGATCTTCCCGTCAAAATCCAAGAACTCGAGTTTAAAACCACCAAAAATAGCCTGTTTTGCTATGGGAAAACAGACTGTGACACCTATGTTGTGTGCATAATAAAACACAAAGACAAAAAATATTCGCTGACGACGCTTGAAGAAGTTAACCTCCTTGAAATCCAAAATGACAAAATTGTAACATACAAAAATCTAAGCGATATGCTTCGTCACGGCGTGACAAAAGAATATTCATTTTCACCAAATTTGCAGGTTGAAACCGTGTTAGTAAAAGACGAAATAAGCCTTCCTATAGACAAAAAAGAACTCGCTCCTTACGCCTTCTTTGACGCCGTGAAGTGCAAGAATTTTGAACTTTCAAGAAAATTTTTGACAAAAGAATTGGGCGAAAAACTAACAGACAGTCACATCGAAAAATTCTTCGGCAACTTTTTGTTTTCGCATCAAGCCCTCTCACAAAACGCAAACGAAATCGCCCTTGTTTATGAAAATACTGACGCAAAGAAGTTTGCAAAAATTTTTGATATAACACAAACTGATAACGGCAAAATCTCAAACATAAGTGAACTTTAAAATAAATTTGTGAAAAATTACATTTTGCCCTATAATAT
>CAYJEF010000026.1:0-7791 GCA_964369125.1 uncultured Christensenella sp. | reverse complement strand
TAATAATATTATTTATATATAATTACCAAGAACTAAAAAGGAGACTAGTATGAGCAAGGCTAGAAGTAAGATTAAACTTTGCATTGTGTCCATTCTCACGATTATCGGTTTACTCCTCACATTTGTGAGTTTTGTGGTACCAACAACAAGCACGACGTTCAATAGTTTTTTTGGTGCCATAAATTTTGGCTACGACATCGCGGGCGGTAGGCTTACGGTGTATGAAGTGGCGAACGAAGACTTGACGGACACGGTCAAAAACGAGAGACTAATAAGCACAGTTACGCGCCTACAAAGCAATTTCAGCCAATATGGCTTTACCTTTACCAAACACGACTACACCATTCGTGTCACCACATCAAAAACCGACGATAGCGAAATGAGTAAACTCCTGTCGCTAGGGGGTTCGAGTTATGATTTGCAAAGCATAATCGCAGGCGAGAATGGCATCACTTTCAACACCAGCAGCAGTGAATGGAACGCCGATGGCTCCATCACGCAGGAATATGTAAAGAGTTGCAAACTTCTGTCATCACAAGCAAACGGAGTGGAAGACGTCTATCCTGTCTCCATCGAATTCACCGAGGAAGGCAAGCGACTTTTTAAGGAAATGACTACCGAAATTGCAAACGACAGCCAGAATAAAAAACTTTATATGTATTTAAACGGAACAGTCTATAACTCCAGCGGTTTTGAAGTGACGAGCGCACAGGAGAGTTTGGAACTCTACTCGACTTCCCAAGGCGCTGCCACATCGCTTATGATTCAAATAAACGCACTTGCAAAACCACTTTCCCTTTCAAAAGTGGTCGACGATTTCGTGACCGCGGGGCTAAACACCGGCACGGGCGAGTTTTTTGGCAACGTTCAAATTTTGCTTATTATTGCCATACTTTCCGCGTTCGTCGCGGGAGTCATATACCTTTTTGTGAAATATAAAATTATGGGACTATTGGGAGCCGTCTCAATGCTACTATTTGTCTCAATCTACGCGTTTTTGCTCCAAAGCATTCCGCTTGTCCTCATTGACTTAAACGGACTTCTTGGCGTATTGCTGACGCTCGGGTTGCTATATTTTGGAATGGTCGGCATTTTCGAACGTGTAAGAAAAGAATACGCATCGGGCAAGAAAATTCCAAACAGTGTGCAGAGCGCTTTCAGGAAAAGTGTCCTGCCAGTTCTCGAACGCTACGTGTTTTTGCTAATACTGTCCGTCATTTTGTATATAGTGGGCACTGTCGCGTTGCAGGCATTTGCGGTAGCATTGTTCGTTGGGTTGTTCGTAAACTACTTTGTTTTGTTCGTGGCACTTCGAGGAATGAGCAATTCCTATATTGTGGTGAACAGCACCAAGAATTCGCACTATAATTTGAAAAGGGAGGAAGTGAAAAATGAAATCTAATTCCCTTAAGAAACACAACTTTTTGGCATTTATCAAACCAATTTTGACGGTCTATTTCGCCCTAATTATAATTGCCGGCGTCATCGTCGGGTTCTATGGGTTCAGAAGTAACGTCGCTGTAAGTGGCGGAGTGCAACTTGTGGTGGATTTTTCTAGTGCAAACATTGATATTGAGAACGAAGCGGACTTCGCCTCGGCTTCAAGTACGGTTCGCGAAATCGTGACCGACCACGGCGTAAAAATAAATTCGTTTCAAGTGTTGGGGCAATATGGTATGCAGAGTTTTGTCATAACGACAAAGAGTATGCCAGCACACATTTTGCAGAACATTCGTCTTGCCATAAACGCAGAGTTTAACGCCACCGAGACCTACGCTGGGCTCATCGCAGACGACAACGAAATCGCCATAATTGGCAACAACTACGACCTCACGCGCAGGACGACGAATATTGACTCTTTCATTTCGACAAACGAGATTTTGCTCACCATTTCAACTCTTCTGTTCGCGCTCACAATCGTCGTTATCTATGCGCTCTTCCGCCTAAAACTTGCTGGCACACTCACCATTTTGTTTGGCGCCCTTCTTAATATTGTTATGACCCTAAGTTTCATTTCGATAGCCCGTGTGGAGATTAACGAGTATATTTTCGTCATTATGGCTGTCGTGCTTGTTCTTAGCGTGCTTTCTAGCGCCGACTTTGCTTTTAATATGAAAGAAAGGATGCGAGATAAAGGGAGCGAAAACGTGCCTTTGCATGACCTTGCGAACGCAGTCGTGGGCGAAAACTTGAAAAAGTCTTTCACTGTCGCAATATGTTCGCTCGTTGCCATTGTTATTCTCGGCATCGTGTGTTTCGGCGACGTGACTTATGTGGCACTTATGAGCATAGTCTCTTTGGCAGTAATGTTCGCGTCACACATATTCATTTTGCCCGCCAGTTATGTGTTTTTCGCCAGAAATCGTCAAATGTATTTCGCCGAAAAAGCAAAATTGAATGCAAAACAAAGCGATAAATTAGAGATAAAACAAACCGCTGAAAAGGCAATAACAAAAACCGAAATCAATTAACATTTCAAAAATAATCTTGGGTGCGAACAAAAAGCGCCCTTTTTTTGTATTTTTAAAATATATTTTTTTTGATGAGAGTTAAAAATCAATCTCACATTATTGTCTAAATAAAATAAATATGCTACTATACAACATATGAACACAAATAAATATAACATTTCCCCGCTTGTTCTCGAACTTTTAAATAAGCGCGGGATAGTTGATAGTGCCCTTGACAGTTTTTTAAACCCCACGGATAGTGAGTTTCACGACCCGTTTTTGCTTCACGATATGGACAGACTGGCAGAAAGAATTAAACGCGCCATAAGGGATAAAGAAAAAGTGCTAATTTTCGGAGACTACGACGTGGACGGCGTGAGCGCCAGCGCCATTTTGATAAAATATTTTTCGTCCCAAAACTACTATGTAGACTACTTTTTACCCAACCGCTACATCGACGGCTATGGTCTTACAAATGACACAATTTCTCTCATAAAAGAGAAATTTAATCCCGCGTTAATTATCACGGTGGACTGCGGAATTTCCTGCCACGCCGAGGTGGAATTTGCAAAAACTCTCGGCATCGAAATCGTCATCACCGACCACCACGACATTCCAGAAACAATTCCCGATACGATAGTCGTTAATGCAAAACTGCCTAACCAAAACTACCCAAACAAGGGACTATGTGGCACGGGGCTTGCGTTCAAAGTCGTTCAAGCGCTCTGTGGATTAGAAGAAGCCAAAAAATACCTTGGAATTACCGCCATTGCTACAATTGCGGACATCGTGCCTCTTGTAGGCGAGAACCGCGCAATAGTGAAAATTGGTATGCGCGACTTTGACAAAAACCTTCCAAAGGGCATCAAAATGCTTTTTGAGGACAACAAACTTCCGCTGTCGTGTTCTTCCACCGACATTGCTTTCAAACTGTCCCCAAAAATTAACGCCGCGGGGCGTATGGGCGAGGCGAGTGTCGCACTGAAACTCTATATAAAGGACGACAAAATTCTCCTAAAAAATACCATCGAAAACCTAAACGAACTCAACACCCAAAGGCAAGCACTTTGCAATAAAGTATACGAAGACGTGAAACGAAAACTCGCGCAAATCAACATCGCAAACTACAATTCCATAGTCCTGTCGGGTAAAAGTTGGGACAGCGGAATTTTGGGCATCGTAGCGGCAAAAATTGCAAACGAATTTAACCGCCCAACGATTTTGTTTGAGGACCTAGGCGACGAATTAAAGGGCAGTGCAAGGAGCGTAAACGACATCGACATTTTCTCGGCTATTTCGGGTCTTACGGAAGTCCTAGAGGCGTTTGGCGGACACAAAATGGCAGCGGGTCTTACCATAAAAAAGAGTAATTTTGCAAAATTTCTTGCCAGCCTAAACAAATTTTTGGAGGAAAAATATGAGCCAAAAGACTTCGTGTCCCCCGATTTTTACGACTTAAACTTGCTTCCCGAGCAAATCACCACGAAATTTGTGGACGACCTTGCACTTCTTGAGCCTTGCGGTTGTGGCAACAAAAAACCCGTCATAAATTTAACTCTTGACGACCGCGCCACATTCTCCCCAATGCCAAAGCATTTTAGCCACGTTACTATTCAAGCGGGCGCAATAAGCGTCGTTGCGTTTGGTGCGTATAAATATCTGCCACTGCTTAAAAATTCGCGCAAGCGTCAAGTAACTGTCGAATTGCAAGAGAGCACTTTCAGGAACAAAAAGTATATAAAGGGCGTCGCAAAAAATATCATCACGGGCGAGATTTCAAAGCCCAAAAGCGCCAGCGTCCTGTCTGGCGAATACATCAAGCAACTCTATTACATAGACGCCCCCGCAAAGCATACAAAAACCTACACAGAACTCCAAAATATTGTTAGTCTCGCACGAAAAGAATTGTTTGGAACGCTGTTTGTATCCTTTAATTTCGCAAGTTACAGCGAATTTTGCAAGACGTATAGCAATCTTAATCTTCAGCACTATATGTATGAAGTAATCTCCAACAGCGGTATCAATTCCATTGTGCTTGCCCCCGCAAATTTTGCTAATTTCTCGTCTTATAAACGCATTGTTTTTTTGGACGCAGTGCTGAGCAAAGGTTATCTCGGCGCAATTTCAAAAATGACAAATGCAACGCTTTTTGTGCTAAAAGACAAAAAGGTGGACAAGACCATTTTCTCTGGGCTGAAACTCGACCGCGCCATTTTCGGCGAATATTTCAAACTTATCAGTAATTTTGCGTCCAAGCAATCAAGTTTTTATGGCGACGCCGACCTGTTTAGAACGTTGACTCAAGAGTCCAGGCATCTTGACTATAAGCAATTTATATTTTGCTTTTACGTATTCTTGGAATTGGGTATTTTTGAAGTGGAAAACGACCTTGGCTTATATACTTTAAAAGAAAATAAAAAAGTTGTCTCCGCGCTCACAAATTCCAAGTTTTATAACACCGTATCTGTTATGCTAAAAGCATTTTTGGAAGAATAAAATGTAATAAAAACCTCGCATTTGTGAGTAACTTTTAAAATAATATGTTGACAAAAATCTTTGCAAAGAGTAATATGTTCACATACCCATACAAAGTGGTTCGTGTTATTTCTCCAAGATTAAACGGCCGACTTTGTTTGTGGCGAATGAAATAAAAGGAGAAAAAATGGACAAGCAAAAAAAGCAAGAAGTCATAAAATCTTACGCTAGAACCGAAAAAGACACTGGCTCCACCGAAGTGCAAATCGCCCTATTAACCGAGCGCATCAGTCACTTGACCGAGCACTTAAAGGTTAACAAAAACGACAAACACTCCAGCCGTGGACTTATGAAAATGGTCGGACATCGAAAGGGACTTCTTAAATATCTTGAAAAGCAAGACATCGAGAAATATCGTGAAATCAAGAAACAATTAAACATAAGATAAAACTAAATAGCGGGTATAAAGATGAAAAATTTTGTCTTTTTACCCGTTTTTTTATTTTTAATTATTGTCAACTTTTGTCAATTTTCAGTTTGAAAATTGGACATACTATATTATAATTAAACGAATTATTAGGAGAAATAAAAGTGAAAGAAAATGTATTCAAAACGACCCTAGGCGGTCGTGAACTAACAGTCAAAACAGGCAAATACAGCGAGCAAGCAAACGGCACTTGCTGGGTGCAATGTGGCGAAACCATAGTGCAATGCAGTGTTACAATGGCGCAGGAACCAAGAGACGGCATAGATTTTTTTCCACTCGGAGTGGATTTTGAAGAGAAAATGTATTCTGTGGGCAAGATTCCGGGAGGCTTTAAAAAGCGTGAGGGCAGACCTAGTGACAAGGCAATTTTAACATCAAGGCTTATCGACAGACCCCTTCGTCCGCTGTTCAAAAAAGGATTTTACAACGACGTGGCAGTAGTTTGCACGGCGCTTTCCGTCGACCCAGACGTCCCACCCGAAGTCATCGCAATGATTGCGTCCAGCATCTCTGTTAGTATTTCGGACATTCCGTTTGACGGTCCAACCGGCAGTGTTGTCGTTGGAAAAATAGACGGGAAATACGTCATAAATCCAACGCTAGTCGAGCGCGAAAAGAGCATTATGCACGTTACAGTCAGTGGCACAAAAGACGCCATTTTAATGGTGGAAGCGGGCGCAAACGAAGTCTCAGAAAAGGAAATGCTAGATGCCATTATGTTCGCTCACGACGAAATCAAAAAACTCGTGAAATTTGAAGAAGAAATTGTAAAGAAGATAGGCAAAGAAAAACGCAAAGACCTCAAACTCTTTGTGCCTTCAAATGAAATTGATAAAAAAGTCCGCGCCTATGCCGACAAAAAACTCGACAAAGCACTCGACACCTTTGACAGACAAGAGCGTCAACAAAGACAAGACGACCTAAACACCGAAGTATTAGAGCATTTTGCCGAAATATTCCCAGAAGAGGAAAAAATGGTCGCCGACGTCCTTTATCATATGACAAAAGAAAAGGTTCGCGACAAGATATTAAACAAGAGCGTTCGCCCAGACGGCAGAAAACTGAGCGAAATTCGCCCAATTTGGTGCGAAGTGGGCGTGCTTCCTCGCGTTCACGGCAGTGCAGTGTTCACTCGTGGTCAAACGCAAGTCCTCAACTGTTGCACGCTTGGCACTATGGCTGAAGTGCAAAAACTAGAAGGACTCGATGACGAAGAGGCAAAAAGATATGTCCACCACTATAATATGCCACCATATGCAACAGGCGAAGCGCGACAACTCAGAACCCCAGGCAGACGCGAAATTGGTCACGGCGCACTTGCGGAACGTGCGCTCCTTCCTGTCATTCCAAACGAGGACGAATTTCCATACGCGCTTAGGCTCGTCAGTGAAGTCCTCAGTTCCAACGGCTCGTCATCTATGGCGAGTGTGTGTGGTTCCACGCTTTCCCTTATGGACGCGGGAGTCAAGATAAAATCTCCAGTTGCTGGCATCGCAATGGGTCTTATTAAAGACACAAACAGCAAAAAGATTGCGGTCCTCAGCGACATTCAAGGTATGGAAGATTTCCTTGGCGATATGGACTTTAAAGTGGCAGGCACCGAAAAGGGAATCACCGCCATTCAAATGGACATCAAAATTGCCGGCATAGATAAAGAAATTTTAACCACCGCCCTAAATCAAGCAAAAGAGGGCAGACACCACATTTTGGACATAATGTTAAAGACAATAAAGACCCCACATTTAGAACTATCTAAATATGCACCAAAGATTATTTCCTTTGACATCGACCCCGACAAAATTCGCGAAGTCATTGGCAGTGGTGGCAAAGTTATCAACAAGATAATCGAAGAAACGGGCGTGAAAATTGACATCGACGACAACGGTCGCGTGTTTATAGCCACTCCAGATTCAGACAAAGCCCAAAAAGCCAAAGCAATTATTCTAAGCATTGCAGAAGACGTGAAAGTCGGCACAATTTGCGAGGGTAAAGTCGTCAGGATTATGCAATTTGGCGCATTTGTGGAGTTTGCACCGGGCAAAGACGGTATGATTCACATCTCCAAACTTTCAGACAAACGAGTGGAAAAGGTCACCGACGTGCTCAACATTGGCGACAGCGTACGCGCCGAAGTCATAAAAGTTGATGACAAAGGCAGAGTGGATATGAAACTACTGGGGATGGCAACAAAATCCTGACGTTGTTCACAAAACTTTGTTTTGCTCTGCAACTACGATTTCGTTTCCCCTCTCACTCCCCCTTCAATTACAGAGGTCTCATTAAAAAAGTTTTTCAAACTTATTTTAATGAACATTGACTCACCTCGCTCTTGCAGGGCGACACAAAAAAGTTTACGCGGGCACGCCTGACGGCTAACCG
>CAYJEF010000025.1:4142-7894 GCA_964369125.1 uncultured Christensenella sp. | reverse complement strand
TTCCATAACTCTTTATATGCAAAATTTGATTTTTAAGTTTAGTTTGTAAACAATTTTTCTTTGGATTGTTGCGTTTGAAATAAGAGGTCTTGTGCCGAAATAAAGGCATTTGGGGTGGATAATTTTCCCGATAAGGCGCTTTCAAAACTGCGCATATAGTCGTCTTTGTATATGTTTTGAGTGGTGGAAAATAGTCCAAAGTTGCTTAAAGATTTTTGCGCGGGTGAGGTAGTCAAAAATTCGGCAAATTTCTTGGCATATAACATTTTGGCGCTTTTGCCACTATCGACCACCGAAATGTATTGCACAAGGTCGGTGTAGGAGCCAAGAAAATTGTATTTGCAGGCGTCAATTGTGCCAAGGCTTTCTCTGTTTTTTATCCGAGCCAAATCACGAGCGGTGCCAAGAAGAGTTTTTGATTTTTTTTCAAGGAAATTTTTGTAGGCGTCGTAGGAATTTTCGGCTTCCAAAATGTCGGTTTGTTTTAGCGTTATGTTGTTTTGCGTTAAAACTTCGGCAAAATTATAATTATTTGCGACAGATATTCCTAAATTATTGCCGTTTGAAGCACAAAGAGCCGACAACGTTTCGTCAGTTTCAGTCAGATTATCGTGGGAAATTAGCACATAACCAGACAAAATGTAGGGGTAGGCGAGGAGTTCCCCGTTTGCTTTTCCATTCTCCAATAGGTCGTTGCGGACGCTAAGACTATTTTTTATATTACACAAAAATCCACGCACCATATCGCCACAGCCTACGCCAAAAGAATAGAGGTCGGGCAAATTATTGTTACGGATATTTAGAGCCAGTTGGTCGGGCGAAAGCGTTTTTATTACTATAAAACAATTTGAAAACATTTTATTGAACGCGACGGCTTGTTGCATAAGATATTTTTCACGACTGGCAGTTCCACCCTCAAAAGTCTCAATATGGTGAATCGTTAAGACGACTTTTGTGGAATTTTCTAGGTCAAAATATTCGTTTAAATTTAATTTGTAATTTTCTTTGTGAAATAAATAAAACGGCGATATTGTGAGAAAAAGTATGCAAAAAACGCAAAAAAAAGACCGAAAAACTGCTAAAAAAGTGTGTTTTTTAAGACAAAAAATAGAGCGCATATAAAGTTATATGCACTCAATTTTTTGTTTAGGACAAGGCGTTTATTCTTCGAGTTTTTTAATTATATCGCTAGCGATTTTTGGGGTGATGCCACTGACGGAAATGAGGTCGTCGGCAGTGGCTTTCTTCATTCGCCTCACACTTTTAAAACGCTCAATTAGGTTACTTTGTTTAACTTTTCCAAGACCTTCAATGTCGTCAAGAAGGCTCTCTATTTGCTTTTTCTTTCGTAGTTTTTTGTGAAAAGTTACGGCAAAGCGGTGCGCCTCGTCACGCACTTTTTGCAAGAGTTTTAGTTCGTCGTCATCACGAGAAAATTTCTTTGGCAGAGGGTCGTCCTCTACGAAAATTTCTTCTTGCTTTTTGGCAATGCTGATGACGTCGATATTTTGGTCAAAACTCTTTATGACCTCACGGCAAGTGTTGATTTGCCCCTTTCCGCCGTCAATTAAAATGAGGTCTGGTGTGGAGGAAAAACTGATGTCGGTTCCGTTTAATTTTTCAAGTCGCCTTGTTATACTTTCCTTTAGGCTTTCAAAATCGTTTGGTCCAACGACTTCTTTTATCTTAAATTTTCTGTAGTGTTTGCCCTCTTTTACGCCGTTTATAAACACGACAATACTGCAAACAGAACTCGTTCCCGATATGTTTGAAATGTCGTAGCCCTCTATGCGAAGTGGGAGGTTTTTAAGTTTTAACTTTTCTTTTATGCCAGAAAGAACGCTGAGTTTTTTTCGTTTTCGCTTGCTTTCTAGTTCGCAATTTTTTTCTAAATATTCTTTGGCGTTCATATTTGCTTGGTTTACAAGTTTGCTATTTACGCCCGATTTTGGTGCTAAAACTTCTATTTTTTTGCCGAGTCTAACGCTAAGAGACTTGAATAATGCGTCTTCTGGGTCGAGTTCTACTGGGAGTAGAATCTTGTTTGGAAGGAGAGGACTCTTTAAATAATATTGCGTTAGAAACGAAATGAACATTTGCTCGTCATCGATTAAGGCGTTTTCAAAGCTATAATTTTTGACGCCCATCATTTTGCCTTGGCGAATAACTAGCACGGTGAAAACATAGAACATATCGCTTCTGTTAAAGCCAATAACGTCTATATTTTCCACCTTTGTAAGGGCGGTGACTGCCCTGTCGCGAAGTTTATTAAGCATAAGTTTTAGGTCGCGAAGTTTGATTGCAAGTTCAAAATTTTGAACCTCGACTGCTTTTTCCATTTTTTGGCAAATGGTGTCATAAACGGCGGTGTCTTTTCCATTTAAAAATTCATAGACTTTTGGGAGATAATTTCTGTAGTCTTCTTTTGTGATTTTGCACATACAAGGAGCGGAACAAAGACCCAAAGAATAGTTGAGGCAACCTCGGCGCATTTTGTGGTCATCTTTGATTTTTTTGTCGCAGGTGCGCACGGGATAGGCGTAGTTCACGGCGGAAATTATATCGTTTACATTCACGCCAAAATAGGGTCCAAAATATTTTGCACTGCTATCTTTTTTAATTTTACGGACGACTTCCAGTTTTGGAAAATCTTCGTCGGTGTCGATGCGTATGTAGGGATAGTTTTTGTCGTCTTTGAGTAAAATGTTGTAAAAAGGCATATGCTTTTTTATAAGGTTACATTCAAGGACCAGAGCGTCGAGTTCGGAGTTTGTGAGAATATAATCGAAATCCGCGACTTGGGAGACCATACTCCTAGTCTTGTCGGCTTGAGTTTTGTTCAAAAAATATTGGCTGACGCGGTTTTTCAGCCGTTTTGCTTTGCCAATATATATGATGTTGCCAAAAATGTCTTTCATTATATAGACACCCGGCGACAACGGTAATTTGTTCAACTTTTCTTTTATATCCATCTTAATCCCTAAACTAGGATAGCATAAAAATTCTAAAATTAAAAGTGTTTTTAGTTTTCTATCTACCTCATCATATAGTCGACGCCGTTTGACATAATGTCTTGCACTAGGTCATTGCCAACACTGTATAAAATAAATTTACCGAGGCGTTTTTGCGCAACTATATTGTAGTTTTTGAGAAAGCGGAGTTGGTGGCTGACGGTGGTTTGGTTTAGGGACAGATAGGTAGACAGGTCGCCCACGCACATTTCGCTTAGAGAGAGTGCCGATAGAATTTTGAGGCGTGTCGAATCGGCAAACACACTAAATATGTCTGCAAGTTGTCGCAATGTTTCCGTTTCTGGCATATAATACTGCAAATTTGATAGAGTTTGCTTGTTTATTACTTCGTATTTACTCTCCATTGTTTTACCCTCGTCATAAAAAGTATAAAACAAAAAAGTGACTTTGGGCAAAACGAGAATGAGGCTAAAAATGGATAAAAAAACTCTATAAAATAATTTTTTATAATAAAAAGGAGAAATTATGGACATAACTCTCATCTTGCTTGTGCTTTTGATCTCTATTTTTACAAGCGCCACTGGAGTGGACTTAAACACCAACACAAACTTTTTACTGTTACTACTCCTTGCACTATTCGGGGCAACAAACAATAATAATTGTTGTTGTCAAAACAACAATGGGTGCTGTGGAAATAGATTTTTTTGATAGAAAAACGCTTTATTTTTGGTTAAAAAAACTATATTTTTAATCAAAATGAGCCGATTTTGATATGAAAAT
>CAYJEF010000025.1:0-4042 GCA_964369125.1 uncultured Christensenella sp. | reverse complement strand
TTTGGTTAAAAAAACTATATTTTTAATCAAAATGAGCCGATTTTGATATGAAAATAACCTGTTTTTGCACTGTTATTTGATAAAAAAAGACCCCTTTTGACAAAGGGGAAAGTAATAAATTTAGTTATTTGGTGTAACAAGTCCTAGTTTTTTATACACTTTTTTTAGTGTTATTTCAGCGATTTCGGTTGCTTTTTTGGCGCCCTTTTCCATAAGTTTGTCCAAGTATTCTCTGTCTTCGAGTAGTTGTTTTAGTTTTGTTCTAACGGGCGATAGTCTTTCTATTACGCTTAACGCGGTTTGAGTTTTTAGTTCGCCATACTGTGAGTTTTCAAAATATTTTTCGGCCTCAGGTATAGAAATATTTTTCATACAAGAATAGATGACAAGCAAGTTTGAGACTCCCGGCTGTTCGTCGCAATATTTTATTCTATTTAAACTATCGGTGACGGCGCGTTTGAATTTTCGCATTATTGTTTCGTCGTCATCGTCAATGAAGATAACATCATTGTCGTTGTCGCCCGTTTTGGACATTTTGCGGGTGGGGTTTAGTAGTCCCATAATTTTTGCACCACGTTCTTGCACGACGCCACGAGGAATGGTGAAAGTCTCGCCATAGCGAGAGTTAAAGCGACCAGCAATGTCACGGCAAATTTCCACGTGTTGCATTTGGTCCACACCGACTGGCACAATATCGGTGCCAAATAGCAAAATATCCGCCGACATAAGCATTGGGTAGGCAAAGAGCCCGACGGAGACATTTTCGCCCCTTTGCTTGTGGTCCTTGAACTGCGTCATACGGCTCGCCTCGCCAAAATATGTGAGGCAATTCATAACCCACGCAAGTTCGGCATGTTCTTTCACGTGTGATTGGCAATAAATTATTGATTTTTCTGGGTCGAGACCGCAAGCAAGGAAAGTGGCAAATTGCGTGTAGGTGTTTTCGCGAAGTTCCTTGCTATCAATTTCCACAGTTAGCGAGTGCAGGTCTGCCACAGCAAAAATGGAGCGGTAGTTTTTTTGCATTTCACACCAATTTTTAATGGCGCCGATATAGTTCCCTAGTGTTAGTTTCCCGGTTGGTTTCGTGGCACTATATAGAGTTTGCATATTCACCTCTGCTATTTTTGACTATTTTTGTTTTCTTTACTGACAGGTTTTGTTGAAGATTTTTTTGTTTGAGCGCTTGTTGATTTTGGTACTGTTGGTTTGGTTATTGATTTTGATTGATTTTTTGGCTGGTCATTTGAGACACTCATATTTTTTATGGTTTGATTTTCTAAGGCAAGATTTTTAGGTTTTGATTTTGTGCTTGCCATTGCGTCGCTTGTGGGCAAAGTCATACTGCCCATTTGTTCTTCTTTGTTCTTCTCACGGGCGAGTTCTAGTTGCATCATATATTTGATATGGTTCTCTTTGAGTTCTATGTTTCCCATAATAATGACGCTTATTATGGCGGCGATTGGGGGCGCAAGGAGCATACCAAGGAAGCCAAACATTGCTCCACCAAGGACGATTGACGCGGTGACAATGAGAGCGCTGACTTTAAGTTTGTTGCCTGTGATGACTGGAATGAGGATATTTAGGACAAGGGTGCTGACGATAAATGTGGCAAGCGCCATATAGAGCGCGGCGTCCATAGAGTTGAATATTAGGGTAAACAAAATGGAAGGCAGAGCGCCGATGTAGATACCGAAATATGGGATAAAGTTGAACAGACCAATAATAAGAGCAAGTTCCCATGTAAAACGCAGACCCAAAACCATATAAGTAAAACCAAGCGCTGTGAATAAGAGAGAAAATTCAATGAGTTTGCAGATGACATAGTCAAACAGGATTTTGCCAGAATTTGTAGTCATCACGCACATTTCGTCGGCACGTTCTTTCTTGAAATTTGCATAGACAAAACGTCTGGAGAAACGGGCGATTTTTTCTTTGTCTTTTATGAAAAGGACGGTCAAAATCATTCCCATAAGGAAGTTTATTGCGCCAGTGACAAGGCTCATAGAAAATTCCATCAAGCCGTCTATATAAAACACAGTTTCTTTCAAATTGTCAAACAGAGAGTCGAAAACTTCACGCACACTGGCTTGGTCCACGTCGGCGCCGAACCACCTTTTAATTAGGCTCGTGACTTCATTGACGACATTATTCACCATTTGATCCCAACCGTCGCCGGCACCTGTGGAAAGTTCTTGAATAACAAGGACAATTTTTGGCACTAGAATAGAGAATATTAGGAGAAAAAATGCGACTACAATAAGCAAAACTATGAGTATGGATATGGTGCGTTTGATAGCAAATTTATGGGGGTTGTTTTTAAATGTGTTTTTAAGGACAACATTTTCGGTGAAATTGACTAGGCGGTGGAAAATAAACGCGCCAATGATGCCTATTAGAAGTGGCGCTATGCCAGAAAGGAGTCCGCTTAAAATTTGCGAAAGATAGGGGCTGAGAACATTGCTGAGCGCTAGGGCGATAAAAAATGCCCAAAACATACCCATAGTAAGCCCAAACCACTTCACTTTGTATGGAGGTTTACTTTGGTCAAAATTATCAAAATTATTTTTTTCCATAAATTCATTATAAAATAAAAGCAAAAAACAAGCAAGTTATTTATTCGACTAAGGAGGTTTGTGTAAATAAAAAACACCCTTTGGAAATCTCCAAAAAGTGTTTTTATTGCTTTACAACTTATTAAGCAAGAATGTCGATAACGACGCCGGAACCAACTGTTCTGCCACCTTCACGGATAGCAAATCTCATTCCCTTTTCGGCTGCGATAGGGGTGATGAGTTCCATAGTCATTTTGACGTTGTCGCCTGGCATAACCATTTCGACACCTTTTTCAAGTTCGATAGAGCCTGTAACGTCTGTGGTTCTGAAATAGAATTGTGGGCGATAGCCATTGAAGAATGGAGTGTGTCGTCCGCCTTCTTCCTTTTTCAAAACGTAGACTTGCGATGTGAATTTGGTGTGTGGTTTGATTGAACCTGGCTTGCAGATAACTTGACCTCTTTCGATGTCTTTTCTGTCGATGCCACGAAGGAGCATACCGACATTGTCGCCTGCTTGGGCGTTGTCAAGAAGTTTCTTGAACATTTCAATACCAGTTATGACGGAAGTTTTGTCTCCGCCAAGTCCAAGGATTTCCACTGGGTCGCCAATCTTGCAAACGCCTCTTTCCACACGGCCTGTGGCAACTGTGCCACGACCAGTGATTGTGAAGACGTCTTCAACAGGCATTAAGAATGGAAGATCTGTGGCGCGTTCTGGTAGCGGAATAAAACTGTCAACTGCGTTTAGAAGTTCTTCGATGCATTTGCATGCTGGGTCATCGGCGTTTCCGGCTTGAGCGGCTTCGAGAGCCTTCAATGCAGAACCTCTGATGATTGGGGTTTTGTCCCCTGGGAAACTATATTTGTCGAGAAGTTCACGAATGTCCATTTCAACGAGGTCAAGCATTTCTTCGTCGTCCACTTGATCGACTTTGTTCATAAACACAACGATGTATGGAACACCAACCTGACGAGCGAGCAGAATGTGCTCTCTGGTCTGTGGCATTGGACCATCGACGGCCGAAACGACTAGGATTGCTCCGTCCATTTGGGCAGCACCTGTGATCATGTTCTTAACATAGTCGGCGTGTCCTGGGCAGTCCACGTGTGCGTAGTGTCTGTTTAACGTCTGGTACTCGACGTGCGAGGTGTTAATCGTGATGCCTCTTGCTTTTTCTTCTGGGGCTTTGTCGATGTCTTCATATTTCATCTTTTGCGCCCAGCCCTTTGCTGCGCACCACATTGTGATTGCGGCGGTCAAGGTGGTCTTGCCGTGGTCAACGTGACCGATCGTCCCGATGTTCACGTGTGGCTTGCTTCTGTCAAATTTTGCTTTTGCCATAATTATATAATCCTCCTAAAAATCAAATCAATTATAGAATAAATAAATTGTATGTCAAGCATAATTATATGAATAATAAAAATTTTTGTCAAGGAAATTATTCAACATTTTGACGGTGTTTTCCGTAGCAAAACGGTATGCC
>CAYJEF010000024.1:0-8345 GCA_964369125.1 uncultured Christensenella sp. | reverse complement strand
TTTTAGGGCTTATTACAAAACAGTTCTGCCAAGGGCAAAATCGCCCACTTTAAGTTTCTTTATAAGTTCAAAAAATATCGTGTTTGTCGCCATAATTATCTTTTGTTTTCTGTTTCCCGACATTTGCTTTTTATATATGTGCAGTCCGTCGCGGTTGCCAATACTAAACACGAGTTCGCCAGTTTTTATGTCCCCACAGTTGGCGACCACCACGTCACACGACGCGTTTTCAAGGAGTCCGCTCGCCATTTGATACGCCTCTTCGGCGGGGTCTGCTAGGTTTCTTTCCACACCCAAAATCTTTGTCTTTGAGTCTTTTGACACGCACACATAACTTTCCTCCAAAATGCTACTTGCATCGTCTAAGCTTTCAAAAAGTGACGCTGTCATATTGCCAGAAGTGAAATCTTCCGCAAAGGCAATTTTTTGATGCCTAAGTGATAGGAGTGAATAGATATATTCAGCGAGAGTTTCGTCTTTGTCGGAATAGACATATGGAAAAATCTTTTCGTATAAATTTTTGACGAAAACATCGGCGTAATCTTTGCGCGTGGATTTTGGAATGTTTATAATAACCTCACCAGACAGCAAATATTCATTAAAAACAACGCCAATATTAAGTTTGTTTTTTGTGAAATCTTTTAGGAGTAAATGCATATCGCCACTTTTTATGCCAAAGGTTTTTAGTACAAAAGTAAAGGAGTCGCTCCCGACGGATTTTAGGATAAAAGGCAAAACGCTTGAAAAAAACATATGATGCAACTCGTCGTGTTTTAGCGGAAGAAGAAAGAGAGTTTTGCCATCTTTTTCGCACAAGCAACCCTGAAATGGGCTGTTTGGATTTTTTATGACACGTGCAATTTCCGGCATTTGTGCATAACCAGCGTCTTCGCGTTTGAGGGGAACATTTTGCGTCCTAGAATATTCGTCGATATTGTATTTTGCAAAACTGCTGGGGGATAGAGAGCAGCCAAAAGTGTCGCAAATAAGTTTTTTGCACATATATTGTTTTTCATATTCGTTCTCGCAAAGCATAATTACAAAGTCGCTTTTACTTAGGGCGTTTGAAAGAGACGCGCTGACAACATTGCTTGAGGCGCCGACGACTTCGCGCGATAAAATTTCTTGACCATTCTTGTGCAGAGTGGACGAGATTAGGCTTATAATATCGTTTTTCTCGCTCGCGACAATTTCGCTGTTTGAAATCGCTATAATGCTTAATTTCATTAGTTTTCTTTAAACACCTTTTTGTATTTTATGAGATAATGCACGCCCGAGAGGATTGTTGAAAATACCGTCACGAACAGCGAAGCATAGCACACATAGAAGAATATTGTTTGCAAAGTTGAGCCCAGTAAATTTGGGTTGTCTTTAAAGAAACTAAAGACCATAAATAGGGCTAGCGCCACAAACTGCACCGTCGCTTTCACTTTGCCCCACATATCCGCAGAAATAATAACGTTTTTGCCGGCGCCGAGTTGACGAAGGGCGCTGACGAGGAGTTCTCTCGACACAACGATTATTAGCGCAATCACTCCGTATGGACTCGCTATCGTCCCGTCCACCACCACGAGCGCAAAGCCCGCTATGACAAACATTTTGTCCGCAATTGAGTCAAGAAATGTGCCAAGGAGCGTTATTTGGTTGTATTTTCGTGCCAAATATCCGTCAAGATAGTCGCTGAGAATTCCAAGGACAAACAGTCCAGCGGCAATCAGTTTGCCCGAATACAAAAAACTCGACGACAAATAGAAGAACACAATAAACGGAATGAGAATTATCCTGACAAGAGTAATTTTGTTTGGTGTATTCATAATTTTTTCTCCCTTTTTATTTTGTTGGTTTTAGTAATTTTGGTTCAAAAACATATTGGTTTTGGAATGGTTTTTGAGGTTAATATGTCGCGAAATTTTCCGCTTTTCCTATGAAATATCCGCTGTCATAGTCGACGATTTCCACGTCCACAAATGAGCCGATTGTTATCTCTCTAGGCGATGTGAAAAGTATCTCAAAATCAATGTCGGGCGAGCAAAAATAACTCCTGCCAACAAAGAACTTGTGCTTGTAATCATAGCTGTCGCACAGCACTTTGAAGGTTTTGCCTATCATCGCACGGTTGTTTTCCGTCGATACTTTTTCTTGAATTTCCTGAACAATTTTTAGGCGTTTGTCCTTTTCCTTTTCGTCGATTTGATCTTTCATTTCATAGGCGGGCGTATTCTCCTCGCGCGAGAATTTGAAGAACCCCACGTTGTCGAGTTTGTAAGTTTTAAGGAAGTCACACAACTCGCGAAAATCTTTCGCCGTTTCGCCCGGAAACCCCACCATAAAAGTGGAGCGGATTTTGATGTCGTCCATTTCATTTCGCAGTTTTGTAATTAGGTCTACAATGCCCTGCTTGGTCTCGCGACGGTTCATTTTTTTGAGGACGTTATCGGCGACGTGTTGGAAGGGAATGTCGATGTAGTTTATGACTTTTGGGCTGTCTTTTATGATTTTAATTAGTTCGTCGCTCACTTGGTCCGGATAGCAATAAAGCAGCCTTATCCAGCTGAGTTTTTTGATTTTTTCTAGTTCTCTTAGGAGTTTTGGGAGCGATGATTGACCGCGGGTTTCACAGCCGTATCGCGTGACGTCCTGCGCGACCAAAATTATTTCCTTGACGCCCTTGTCGCAAAGGAGTTTTGCTTCATTTATGAGTTCGCCCATTGGCACGGATTTGTAGTTCCCGCGTATGCTTGGGATTTTGCAGTATGCGCAACGATTGTTGCACCCGTCGGCGATTTTGATATACGCATAGTGGGTTGGCGTCGTGAGTTTCCTTGCGCCCGTTACTTCGGCTAAAGCAAAATCTTTGCTGTATAGAGCAAAAATTATCTCGTCAATTCGCTGGTAATCTTCGGGCAAAACGACGGCGTCCACGTCTAAAAAATTTGCAGTAATGCTGTCTTTTTCGACCACACTCAAACAGCCCGTGACAATAAGTTTTTGGAGTTTGCCACTCTTTTTTAGTTGCGACATTTCAGTTATAACGCTCTTTGCCTCGTCTCGTGCGGACTTTAAAAACGCGCAAGTGTTAACAATAATAATCTCGGCAATTTCCTTGTCTGCCACGAATTTAAACTGCTCGTATGCCGAAAGCACAGAAATCATTTTTTCGAGGTCGACGCGGTTTTTGTCGCACCCCAAGGATATAAATCCCACAGTTTTTTGAAATTTATCTTCTGTCATATTTTCCCTTTTAGTTTGTTCCGTAATATTTGTTGAAGTCTTCCATTGTCATATAGACCGCGCGCGGTTTCGTGCCGTCGGAAGCCGAAATGAAGCCCGCCTGTTGCATTTGGTCGATGATTTTTGCTGCCCGAGGAAAGCCCAGCCCAAAGCGACGCTGAAGCATTGAAGTGGACACTTGACCCATTTCAATGACGTGCTTGAGAGCCTCGTGAAAAATGGAGTCGATGCTTGCTGAGTTTGCAGTCATTCCGACACCGCCCTCGAACCCTCCAGACGAATTTTCCGAGTTGATAATTTTTTCCACTTTGTCGTCAAAACTGACCGGATTTTGCTGTTTGATATAATCCACAACTGCCCTAACTTCTGGCGTGTCGACAAAACACCCTTGCACACGAACCGGCTCGCCGTCGTTTGGAGCATAGAGCATATCTCCGCGCCCGAGCAGTTTTTCCGCACCACCTTGGTCAAGAATGGTCTTTGAATCCACGAAATTTGTGACGGCAAAAGCAACTCGAGTTGGAAGATTTATCTTGATACTGCCCGTTATAATGTCGACGGACGGACGCTGTGTCGCGAGAATAAGGTGAATTCCTGCTGCGCGCGCCTTTTGCGTTAGGCGAATAATTTTTTCCTCAAGGTCCTTTTTGTTCGTGGTCACAACGAGGTCGGCAAGTTCGTCCACGACAAGCACGATAAATGGCAATTTTGGTTTCTTTTTACTTATTACATCGCTTTGGTTGTTATACTCGTTTATACTCTTGACAAAGCACGATTGGAACACCAAAAAGCGCCTCTCCATTTCGTTTATGAGCCAGTCGAAAGCGCTTAGTGCCTTTTTTGGTTCGGTGATAACTTTTGGCATAAGAAGGTGTGGCAAGTCGTTATAAATAGCAAACTCCACGCGCTTTGGATCGACGAGAATAAGCCTCAAATCCTCGGGACTGGTTCTGTATATGAGGCTCAAAATGAGAGCGTTTAGACATACACTTTTCCCACTGCCAGTGCTTCCCGCCACGAGAAGATGTGGCATTTTGGCAAGGTTGCAAACATAAACGTTGCCGTCCACGTCCTTTCCAAGAGCAAACGTGAGAGGCGACTTTGCCTCCACAAAATTCTTTGAACAAATGATATCTTTAAGCCCCACAATGTCCACTTTGTTGTTTGGCACCTCGATGCCGACGGCGCTTTTGCCCTTTATTGGCGCCTCTATTCGAATGTCGCTTTTTGCGGCGAGGGCGAGCGCTATATCAGAGGAATGTGCCTGAATTTTTTTGACAGGAATCCCAACAGGCATACGCAGTTCATATCGGGTTACGGCAGCGCCACGACAGACATTTTCCACCTTTGCGGGAATCTTAAATTCGTCTAAAACGCGCTCGAGGGACTCGATATTTTTCTCGTGGTCGGTCTCATAATCTTCTTCGTTTTGATAGGTTTTAAGAAGTTCCACACTTGGCGGAACATAGGACGAATCGTAATGAAAATCTGGCACGATATACTGGTTTTGAGACCCGCCACCGCCTAAAATATTGAAGTTGAATTTACGCTGGTTTTGAGCCCCGTCAATTAAAGTCTCGTCGGGAGTTTCTAAATCCTTCACTTCGCTTACAAAGCGCTCACTAGCGTTTTCTTGAGGTTTTATCGAAGTAAAATTGGCGGGATTTAGCGGACTAATCTTCGGCTGAAATTCGCTTGGTTTGATATAGTCTCTTTCGATGTCAAACTCGCCCGGGTCAAACTCGTTATTATTTTGGAAATTATCGCTAGCAATGTCGTCGTCTGGTTCGGAAATTTTGTGGTCATTACCCTTAAAACTTTCGTCGTCGCGGGAAAGAGTATGGCGGTGTTTTTGCTCGTAGAGTTTCATTTTTTCTTTATAGTCGTCGTAGTTTTCAGCGTTTATAATAGGGTTGTCATTTATGTTATTTTTGTCCCGTATTGTGTCGAGATATTTCTTGTTCTCTTCCCACACTGCGTCGTGCTTTGGCTGTTTAATTTCTTCCTCATACATAGCGAACTTTTGCGGTTTGTTTGATGACATTCCCCTGCTCGTCCACGCGTCGTTCTTTACATTTTCGCCAAAGAGTTTACTGCGTGGCGTTTCGTCTTGCTCTATTTCTTCAACGTCAGTCGCGTCTTGTTTTTTTAGACCCAATTTTTTCTTTGCAATGTCTATTTCCTTTGGGTCTTTTATGATAATTTCGTCGGTCTTTTCGATGGTGGGAATTTGTTTGTTATCTTTTTCGGGCTCCACTTCCACTTCGGTTGGCTCGAAAAAATCCCCTTCGTCAAAAGAAAAGTCTTCGTATTTTTTGATAGGTTTATTTTGCACTGTTTTAGTTCTTGCAACTTCCAGATATGACATAACAAAATATATTGAGATTACGAGCGCAATGGCGTAGATAATAATGCTCGCCATATCATGAAGAAGGCTCATAAGCGGGAAGGTAAAAAGCGAAATGAACATTCCGCCCGGCGTGTATAGTGCATTGTAGCACGACATTAGATATTGCCCATAGGTCATATTATATTCGCCAAGGCTTGTGAAAATGCTGTGAAGCACACACACAAAGAAGAAAAATGAAAGCATAACGGACAGCACATATTTATAGGAATAAATAAAGCGCAAATTTAGGCTGAGCGCCACACCAAAAAGGAGCGTAAATAGCAAAACTGGGTATATCATAAGCCCGAAAAATCCAAGCAAAAAAGCCCTGACGTCGCCAAGGATATTAAACACCGCAAGCAAAAGCAAAACGCCCGAGATTACTATCAGCGTTATGCCCACTTGGCGTCGTGTGCTTGAATTTTTGGTGAGTTTTTCTTCTTCCATATAAAAGTGACCCTCTACACAAATTTATTTGTCCAAATATTCGCTTTAATTATAACACGAATTTTATAGAATGCAAAACGTCCACGGGAGTTTTTGTGTCTAATTAAAAACGTCAAAAAGTGTTTTGTCGGGAGTTTTTGACGTAACCACTGCCACCATATGCGAGTAGTCAAACCCCTTTTTGATTTCGTCATTCACCTGTTCTTTTGTTAGCGCTTCAATTTGTTTTATTTTATCCTCCACGGGAATAATTTTGCCATACAAACTTAAATCTGCTGCGTTTGAGCGTGTTATATTCATACTAACTTCATTAATTTTTAGCACAATACTTTTATGCAATGTTTTCACCATACTAAGTTCTTCTTCGCTGACGCCTTCTTTAACGAATTTATCTATCTCGCGCTTTATGAGACCGACGGCTTGCTTCACGTTGTTTTCACTCGTTCCAAAAGTTATGATATTATAACCCGACAAATAGTTTCGGTCGTTATCACACTCAATGGAATACACCAGTCCATTTTGCTCGCGCAGTTTCACATATAGCCTAGAACTCGCCGCTCCGCTGAGAATAAAAGTGTAAATTGTGCTGGCTGGAAAGTTTTTGTCAAAAACATTTTTTGTTGGGAATGCCAAAATCACACGCGTTTGTTTGACATCTTTTTTCACAAAACAAAACTTCTTTTTAGGCAGTAAATTTTGGGACTGATCATACTCTGCGGGAGCACAAGGCACATTGTCTTTAAAACGGCTGTTAATATATTTTTGCGTCCATTTTATAACCTGCGAAAACTTAAACGGACCCGTAACAGACAGCACCATTTTGTCCGGAGTGTAGTGAGTTTTCACAAAATTTGTTATGTCGTCACGCGTGATATTTTTTAAGGTTTTCTTGCTTCCAATTATAAGTTTTTCAAAAGGCGTGCCGGCGAAAAAATTTTTTTTAAACGCTATATACGCCAAATATGATGGGTTATCTTTTGTCATATCCATTTCTTTGTATATGACTTGGCGTTCTTTTTTCAGTTCCTTTGCGTCATACACGCTTTCGAATATCATTTGCGAAAAAGTATCAAAGGAGAGTTCCATTTTTTCTGGAAGTGTAGAGGCAAAATAACTCGTGGTCGTTTCGTTCGTGACGGCGTTGGTGATTATGCCGTTTTGTTCAAAGAGTTTTGTAATGTCCGAATAATTCAGTTTGCCTGTGCCTTTGAAATTCATATGCTCCACAAAGTGTGCAATGCCGTTTTGAGCGGGAGTCTCGTCGACGCTTCCCGCGCGAACAATCAAATAAAAATGGGCTGGACGGGTGCGTTCTTGTTTGTGAAACACGAGGCGGAGACCGCTGGGGAATGTCTTTGTGTAATTTTTCATTTGTCACCTCTAAATATAACTAATTATACCAAATAATTGCGATTTCATAAATAGATTTTGGCAAAATGTTTTTTTCTAGGCGGACAGGACTTGCGATACGGTGGTGAGTGATAGCCCCTTGGCTTTTAGGGTTGCGATAATGTTTGGGAGCGCCTCTAGAGTTTTTTCGGTGGGGTGCATAAGAATGAGGTCCCCGCCGACGGTGTTTTTTGTGGCACGGGTGAAAATGAGGTCGACGTTTTTGTCGCGCCAATCCACGGTGTCGTGAGTCCACAAAATTGTTTTGTAACCAAGAGAGTCCGCCACCGCCAGCACTTTGTTGTTAAAACTCCCCGACGGCGGAGCGAACAGGTTCATTGTGACGCCCACCACACTTTTCACAAGTTCTTCCGTCACAAAAATTTCGTCTTTGTTTTGCGCTGATGTTATCGTGGCGTGGTCTTTGTGGTGATAGCCGTGGTTGCCAATTTCGTGACCGTCCGCCACAATTTGCTTTAAAAGTTCGTTGTTTTTTGCGACCCAAAAACCACCAACAAAGAAGGTGGTTTTCACGTCGTTTTCACGCAAAACACTTAACATGTTGCTGAGATATTCGTCTCCCCAATACACGTTTATCATAAGGCAGACTTTGTTTGAATTTTTGTTTCCGTGATAAAAGGGTGCGGGAGCGGACGAAAAAGCGGTCGTCACGATGGGCGCAAAAAATGACAGGCTCATAACGCAAAATGCCGTTATTATCAAAATGACATTGCAAGTGACGTTTATAAACCGCTTTTCGTTTCTTACAACAAACCCAAAAGTTTTCATAATAATTTATATGCTGGAACAAAATTAAATAATTACTGGTATTTGTATACATAAAAAAGCAGTCTTAGCGACAAATGCGGGTCTTAATGAAGTTTTTTAT
>CAYJEF010000023.1:0-8639 GCA_964369125.1 uncultured Christensenella sp. | reverse complement strand
TTGTAACTTTATTCAAGAATAATTTATATAAAAAAATATTTGCTAAAACCTAGCAAATATTTTTTTTGATGTGAAAATTTTATCTTACTTTCATTCGGGTTCGCAGTTTGATAACTACTATTAGAAGCACGATAGCGGCGACGGACGCTATAATTATTGCTATTATTGCAAAGACATTAAGCGGGTCGACTTTGTTTACCCTAAAACTACTGACCACGTTGCCACTCATTGTTTTTACCTGCACAAAGTAGGAATATGATTCTGTCATTGTAATGGTCGCTGCACCTGATGAGGAGAGTGCGTCGCTGGTGATTGCGACCGTGCGATAGGTGTAGAATGCGTCGCTATTTTCGTCCCAAACGAGAATGTTGATATAACACTCGCCGATTTGGTTGTAAATATAATTAGGATTGTATGACAAAACTATATTCGATGTGGAGGTCTCGCCATAGGCTATGTTTGAGGAAATGGTTGGAGAGTAATCACTTATCATAAATGAGAATGTGAGCGTGTCGCTGGCATTCTTTCCATATTGCAATGTGACGGTGTAGAAGCCACTGCCACTGCTCGTATCGCTGGCGTTTATAAACATTGAACCGTCAGTGGCGACGACGCTGCTCGTTATGTTCCTGCTGTCCTTTATTATTCTTGTGATGCGGTAGCCCGAGATTGAAGGATATTCAAACGAGAGGCGAGATGCGTTTTCGTTTATTATTGTGAAGTTATATGTGGCGGTTTTTAGGTCTCTGCCGTTATATTTTGCGTCTAATTTCACGACATATTTCCCGGCGGAAGAGAAGGTGTAGACGTTGCCGTTTTGAGAGAAATTCGTGGTAGATGAACCGTTTAAAGTTACTCTGATTATCAAATTTGAAAGACGGCTTAGATATTCAGGGTCGAGAGTGAGGCTGACAGCGCCATTAAACACGCCATATTGGATTGGATTTTGTGACCGCTCGCCAATGGTGAGATAGTATATAACTTGGTCAAGAAGAATAATTTTATAAACATTTTTCTCGGCGACTTGAGAACTGGTGGTAAACTGGTGTGTGTTGCCAGCGATGTCTCTAAACATAATCCTGTGGGTGCCAGAGCCCGAAATAACGGAAGAATTTTGCCGAAGGACAGCGTTTGTGGTGAAGTCTAAAGCGGAATATTCTTCGTCAAGACCGACACATTCCATCATATATACAAAGTTGCCTTGTTTGAACCACCTGGAGTCTTCGGCGAGAGGTAACATATTAAAACTGATTATGGCTTGATTGTTTGTAATGTCGGCGTTTGTCAAAATCTTTTCGAGGTTGGTGGTGCTACTAGTCAGGTCTATTTCCGCAGAGGAGACTTGTTCGCTAGACTTATATGTAATTTTGCTGGTGACCAAACTTGAATTTGTTGGCACTTTTGTTACTGCAAATAATTCTATGCGAATTGGACCCGAGAGGTTATAGACGAGATATATCGTCGTCCAATAGTTTCTTTCGACATTCGCTGGTGTTGGGTTGGTGCCTTCGCTACTGAGATAGTAATTCATAAGCACGTTGTCTTTGAACACAAACTCTATGATATTAAGTTTAATATTGCTGTTGTATATGACTGAAGGGGAGGAGACCGAGTAGAAATGTGGGACGTTTAGAACGTTTGCCACGCCAATGTAGTTTGAATTAAAAATTGAGTCGCCCGACCTGTAGCCAAGGTTGCCAACGAGGATATCATACTCAGTCTTTTGTTGACGAGTGTCAACTATTTTGGTTAATTTTCCGCTTAATTTTAGGTTTCCAAGTGCTGAATAAAGTATGTCGATTATTTCGTCGAAGGTGTCGGTGCCGTTAAATTTTGCTGTGCTATTTGGAGCACAGAGATTGAAGGTTTCGTGGCTGGAGTGATATATTTGATTACCACTTGAATAAACGGTATATAGAGGGAATTCGCCAAACTGAATGACAAAATATATACTCCTAGTGTTGCCAAGAAGTTTGTTTGTAATGTCAAGGCGATAGTAGCCCTCTTCGTCTACAACCGTGCCACGAGGAACAATTTTGCTGTTAGAATACTCGCCATTTTCGTCGCGCATATATAGTTTTGCTTCGCTGACGATGCTTGTTCCAGAGTCGTTTAGGTTGCTGAAGGCGCAACCCGAAATTACGCCATAATCGATGTTTACAATGGCATTGGTGATTTGTGAACTGCTTTCTTGCAATGTTGAAGTGATACGCGTGTCTTGGTCGTTTTCGTTTGTGAGAATAATCCCTGGGAGATAGTCGAAAATGGTAAAGCGGAGTGTCTTTCGCACAGATTTGTCCGTTATGTCGCGATAGACTACTTCGTAACTGGTGCTTCCGCCCACAGAGGAGTCTGCCAAAATGTTCGCATAGCCGAAATTGCTTGTTAGATTGAAATTTTTGCAATTATAACTGGAGTATTTTGACGAAATACTCTCAAAGGCGGAACCGCTGAATTTGACGCCATTGACCCACACTTCATAGATATTTCCTTCGTAAGTTATATTTACGTCGCCACCGCTGTAGTAGATTCCATTTGAATTGTCCTTTGCATAACTGCCAAGGTCAAAGGTAACTTCTTTTGAAAAATCGTTTAGGTAAAACTCGCCGACATAGACAATGAAGAAGTAGGAACTTATGTTGTAGTTATCTTTGTATTCCGCTTTGTAAATACCTTTGTTTAATCCAGTGATATTCTTTGGGACGTTTAGAGTGTAGTTGTGGTTAGTTGCCTGCCAAGAATTGTTTTGGAACACATAGAGTTTGAAACTCTCCAGATATAGATATGTCGTTGCAGTGCTGGTTGGCAAAACGAGGGTGTATGAAGTGCCTGTTGGGGTGCTGTTCTCCTGAATGACAGGTGACGCCAAAGACACGCTGTCGGACTCGGTGATGATATTTACATAGATGGTGGATTGAGGGTAGGCGGAGTTGTAGCGTGAAAGTGTTAGGCTATACCTACGCGAATTGTTGTGACTTGAAAAGAACGCGTTTATCCTTGACAACAGGTCGGGAAGAAGGACTATGTTTGGTCTAATTTCTATGACAGTTGAAAATGTGGTGTTTAGGCGTTCATTTTTAAGAGTTATTGTGCCCCAACCGAGTTTGCTGGAAAGCGACTTTAGAATGAAATAGTTTGTGGCGGTAATGGCGTTGCCTGACCTCAAAGTTTCGCCATTTTCATGCTCGCCAGTGATGTTTATTAGTTCATAGGTGTTCGTGAAATTTGGGAAATAGACGGTGAAAGTGCGGTAGTTCCCTGCGAGGTCCTTTTCTATAATTTCGTAGTAGCCAGATGGACTCTCTACGCCCAAATTTGCCTTTATAAGGTTATATAGCGAGGTGTTTGAAATGTAGTTTATTTGGTAGTATGTTTGATTGCTTAGAGTAATTGTCCCGTTGATAACCCGAATGTCCATAAATCGTGGATAACCGCCAAAGTATTGCTGGTTGCCATAGTAGGCATGCGAAGAAGGGTAGACGGAGTCTATCATATCGGGCGTGATGCTGGAATAGTCGCCGTTATACTTTTGATAGTTACGCACATAGAAGTAACTGAGCGTTTCGTTTGCGTTGTAAGTAAGGCTGTAGGAATTTGTGACGCCAAACGCGTAGGTCAGGGAGGTTGGTTTTAATAGAGTGCCAACGGAATAGTCGAAGTTTTCTTCCTTAAAATCATTTGTGTTTGTGAAATATTGAGACAATAGAGATTCGGAACTGATGAGACGGTCGATGTTAGTGTTTGGTTTTGTTCTGTCGATTTTGACGGTATAGACGGAGTCTGCAAAACTCGTGTTGTCGCCACGGACATAGGTTTCGCCGTCTGCAGAAATGTATGAGACGGTGACAGTGTAGGTGACTTCACGGCTTATTGACAGCGACATTTCGTATGAATATCGATAGTAATTTTTGCCGTCAAACGTTTCATATGGCGAGGTAGAGTTGTAGTAGGAAATTGTAAACAAAAGCACAAAGCGGTTTTGAGTGGGGTTTGTGTAACTGCCAAAGTTTGAGTTTATGATACCGCCAAGCGACGAGATTATGTTCGCCTTATCTAATGTTGAAAGCACGATGACATACGACGAGGTGGTGTTGTCGGGGTTTTGAACGCTAATGGTGATTTTGTCGATGTTGGCAAGGTATGGTGTGCTTGAATCGTCCCATTTTAAAAGGATTTTGTTGTCGTCGAGATTTATATTATTATTCTTTTCCTTGATATTTGTCGCAAATGTCTTTTGACTCGTTTGGTCCTCTAGAGGCGTGTCTATAAATTGCCATTCGTTGTTGTTATTTCGAGCGTAACTGTGAGTGTAGACGGAAATTTCAGGCGAAGAATAGGTTATGGTAAACTCGAAAGTGTAGGACGTTGGAGTTATCCCTGTGTTGTCGGTGATAACGACGATATACGTGCCTTCGTTGGAGAAAATGAAGTCGCCATTTGGGTTGTTTGAACTGGCAAGAGAGGAACAAGTGAGCATTCCTGTTGAAAGGTTGTAGGTGTTTGTGTTTGAGGTGTATGTTATATTCGCTGAACCAGAACTGTAGTAGATTTTGACATTAAGTTTTGCAAAATTTAGATTAGAGAATACAAACGATACTGGTGAAGTGTAGAGAAAATATTTGGAGTATGGAATGTTGAGTTTTACAGGCACACGATTGGTTATTAGGGGAGTGCTAGTTAGCGACGCTTTGTAAAAATCTTTGAAAGTCCACTGGTTTGTGGCAGTGTTGTCGTTGCCGAGCGTAACGGAAATATTCTCACCAACTGACGCGTCGATAATGCTGTTGTGGTCCACATAAATGGTGTAACTGCGAGTCTTTGAGTCTATATTGAAAAGTGGGAAATATTGACCCTCCGAGAAGTAGTAGTTGCCACCTGTTTCTAGGACATAGGAGAAAGTCCCGTCACCGTTTGAGACGCGACTATGCGTGCCACCGCGGTATACACGCGTGATGACATATTTGCCCGGTTTGGTCACTCCGCTGAGCCCAAGACCAGAGTCGTAGGTGACGTTTATGGCGTCGGTGGAATAGTGTATTCCGTCTGCGTCTGCACTGGCGGTGAGGTCGCTTCTTAGCGTTACGACATTGGAGTATGGATAGGAACTCGGGCTGTAATTTGGGTCGGTGCTCGAGAACGAATAGCCGTAGTATTCATAGTATAGCGAGACTATGTCATAGTAGTTTGCAGCGGAAGAATTTTTGGTGTAGGTGAATTTAAGCATACTGAGGTTTGTGCCAGAGTTTTGCGTTATTATATGTGTGTCCACTGGGTTGTTATAGGCGTAGAAAGTGCCTTGCACAAGGTCGAAATTCATATTTATTTTTCTTTGCGTAACTATGCCGGTTTGACCCGTAACATTGAAAGTATAGTTGTTTTCACCCTTGAAAGGAACGTCGTTTGAATTTATGTTGTAGATTGCACTGCGGTAGATGTCTCGCGCTAAATTGAACACTCTTGAAGTGGTGGTTTCGCTGAGGGAGTCGTTGCGAAGAAGAAAATAGTAGTTTGTGCTAACGCTGCCGTTAAAGTCGAGCAGGTCGGTGGTGGAATTTGAAGAGACGTAATTTGTCATATTTAAAAGTGCACTATAAAAATTTGGTGTGAAATTCGTCTTTGGGACAGTGGCGCCGTTTGCTAGATTATAGCAAGTGGTGTAACTTGGGTCTGTGATTGTTATTTGAGAGCCAATAGAGATGTTTGGCAATAAAAGCGCTTTATGCGTGCCGAAATACAAAAGGGTGTCGGAATTAACATAGTTGGCTTGGTTGTTTGTTTTGTCGTATGTGTTCACCCAAGCGGAGTTTTCGCTGTCGCCCGACCATCTGCCTTGGAGTATTGAAGACGAAGACGTGTCGAGTATAACCGTTAGAGAAAAGTAGTTGCCTGCAAGGTCGTAGACGAAGAAGAAATATATCCCGTCTTCTTTAAAATAACTCTTGTTGGAAAGTTCGTTCCCGGTGGTTACACCATAACTGTTTATGTAGCCATTGTTCATTACATTGTGAAGTATTGGGCTGAACTGGTATTTGTTGGTCAGCCAATAGGTGTAGGTGCTCTCTTTGAACATAGACACGTCGTTTGATGTCTCCACTTGTTTCATATATGAAACATAGCAAGATTCAAGAGAGCCACTCTCGCTGGGTTTCCAAGATAGAGAGAATGGCTGACTGGTGAGATAGAGGTCACTGCCAGTTTCCTTCGCGACAAGGGCGCTTGTCTTGTAATATTTTCCGTTTTGCGCTTGTGCATTTGTGATTGACGTTGCATTCAAACTAAGTTTTTGGGCGTTGGTAATGGAGCCTGTGGTCCCAAGTTTGTTTGTGTCGCTGTCGATATAAAAAGTGTAGGTCTCCGACGAAGCCGTGCTGGTGGTTGCAATCCTAATTGACACAGTGTAGAGTCCATCTTGATTGAATGTGAAGTTGTTTGCGCTGTTTAGGACATAGTAGTTGTAATTCTTGCCACCCACGCTTATTCGGGTGTTTGGTTTGAGGTTTAGCGTGCCGGAATATGTGACTGTGCCATTAAAATTTGTCGAACGAGTGTAGGAGACGACGGTTGGAATGAAGAATGAGTTTGGCATTTCTTCAAGACTCACAAGCACAGATTGGTTCGTGTAGGTGTTGAAATCATACAAATAGTTTGCGCCCGTGTTTATGGATTGTATTTTTAGTTTTTGAATGTTGTTGTTCACTTCAAACACTATGTATTGCGTGCCCATAACGTTTTTTGGAATGTCAATTGTGCCAGTGTCGGGGTGTGAGAAGTGGAGAATAAAGGATATGGTATATTCCAATTTCATTATGTAGATGCCGTCCACAGTTATTTGCGAACCTTGGGTATAGAGCGTGCCATTAGTCTCTATTTCGGCACTTAAAGTGCTGATGTTGCCCGCCAATGTCTCGGGAGTGGAATTTTTGATTGAACCAAAATAATCCTCACCATTCATCACAGCGTCGCCGGTGTATCCGCTGGTGATATGTAAATATTTTGCGGTGTATGAGGACGAACTTAGGTTCCCAAAATTGTCAAAGCGTAGGTTTTTTTGGTTTGTAATGGCAATTTTGTCGGGAATTGAGACGTAATAGTCCGCGGATTGCTCGTTAGTGGCGATTACAGAAGTCTTTGTGATAAGATTTCCGCTCCCGTCATATTTCACGAGTGGCAGGCGGTTTTGCGTGAGCGAGTCGGTGTATTTTAGTTCATATCCAAAAATCGCCATACGCTTGCAATTTAGTATATCACCAATGGAGGCGTCGAGAGTGGCGGTTGGAATGGCGGTGAAATTTTCACTTGAGGTGGTGGGAATAAGAATGTCAAGGTTGAAAGAATAAATGCCTTGAAAGGAGTTTGTTTTAAAGGCGGTGGCATTTGGATTTATAACTTTGTCTTGGAAGTCGGCTAGGTCAAAATAGGCATTGTAATAAATGTCGTTTTCGTTATAACAATAGAAAGTGTAGGGATATGTTACATTGCCAATCTTCGTGTTTATGGTGACTCTGCCAGTTCGTCCTTGAGTGTTGTCATAGGCAAAAGAACTATAGGAGAAATTGTAAATATTTGTGCCAGAAGTGAATGTATAATTGAGTCCAAACTTGCTGGCGTCATATCTAACAACTGGTGCGGAGTCGAAGTTGTAGTTGTAAAGTTCATAGTCTGTTGGATAGGTGGTGGAAGTGGCTTGGTCGGTGTATTGATAGGTGTTTGTGTTCAAAAATTGCAGGGGGTTGGTGCTTTCGTTTACGTATGCGCCATAGTCGATGATATAAAACGAAATTTCATAGATGCAGGAGCCGGAGATTTGACCGTTTTTCTCGAACACATATTCAATCGTAAAAGAATAGAGCCCTGTCCTGTATGACACATTGTTGTTTGTGTTCCCGCCTAGTTTTGTGCCGTCCTGTGTAAAGGGGCATTCGGCGTCGGGGTTGCTTTGACCGTTTGTATTTACAAGAGGCAGAAGGTTCACAGCAAAAGAATATTGCTGGTTGTTGCTGACGCCAGTTGGTTCGCAGGACAGAAAGATTTCGTTAATTGAATTCGCCGTGCGGACGGCGCCTTGAACGTTTATTGCGGAAATTTTGGCGGGGTTTGAAGCGGTGACGCCGGTTTGGTCGTTGAATTTAAAAAACAGAGTTTTGTTATAAAATTCGTCAGGTCTTGTGGAAGAAAGAACTATATAGGGCATAGTGTTAGTGTTCATTGAATAATAAATTTTGTTTTGAGTGCCTGTCCTTGTGGTAAAGGTGGGTTTGTAGTCGGTTATCAAAAATTCGCCGGTCGTGGCAGATGGCGTGGTGGTGAACAGCGAAAATGGGATTGTGCCCGTGGTGGAGTTTGTGTAGGAATGGCTTTTTGATTCCTCAAGGGCACTAGTGTTTGTGACGGTGGCTGATTGTGCGACCGCAAAGTTGAGCGCTGGCGTGGCGGACAAAGAAAACGCCAAACAAAACACTGAGCATAATAGAAATATTCCAGAAGTTATGACCAGTTTGAACTTTTGAATTTTCATTAAAAATACCTCTTTATTTTTATCGTCAAGTAAGTTTACAAAAATAAAATTCCAGCAAACTAAAAAGAAAAATGTAAAAGCGCAAAATCACAATCTTATTATTCCACAAAAACCGTCATTATAT